>JAZQWU010000094.1:0-4155 GCA_045632505.1 Alistipes sp.
CTATCGCAGAGCGCAAGGCTGCTGCTGAGGCTGAGGCTGCTGCTGCAGCTGCTGAGGCTGCTGAGGCTCCAGCTGAGGAGGCAACCGAGACACCTGCTGAGGAGTAGGTCAAAAGATGTTGACGGTAGGGCGCATAACCAAACTCTTGGGAGTAAAGGGAGAGGTCGTAATCAACCTCTACGATACCCTGCCCGACAACTTCAACTGGGAGGAACAACCCTTCTTCACGAAAGTGGAGGAGCTGGTAGTTCCTCTTTTTTGTGACTCATTTGCTCGTCGTGGTCAGCGCAGTGCCGTAGTGGCATTTGCCGACATCGACACCGAGAAACGTGCCGAGATGATTCTCGACCACGAACTTATGCTCGAGGTTGAGGAGAGCGACGACGATGAGTTCTACTTCGACGACCTCATTGGCTTCACCGCCCGCATAGGTCGCTCGAAAGGCGAGATTGTCGACTTCTACGACAACGAGTTCAACCCCCTCTTCGAAATTGAACTCAAGGGCAAACGCCATCTCGTTCCTGCGGTCGAGGAGTTTATCGCTGCGATAGACTTCGATGCTCGCACCATCAAATTTGTTCTCCCCGAGGGACTAATCGAGTAAAATTAGACGTAATATGAAAAAGTTTGTTGTTACGATACTCCTATCGATAGCATCTCTTGTCGTACCATCTGTTGCGATGGCGTACGATGGCGAGATGATTAATTTCGAGTTGCGAGACTCGAAGATATATCCGGGTACCGTGAGAAATATCAATGTGTACGTTCCGAAGGAGTACAATGGTAAAACGCCTGCCTGCCTTTGGGTATCTATGTCGGGCGGCAGTTTTATGCTTGACACCATCGATGAGTTGGTTGCTGCTGGCGATATTCCAACTATTATCGGAGTCTTTGTTAGTCCTGGACAGATTCGTGATGCGGAGGATAATGTAGTACGATACAATCGTAGCAACGAACTTGACCGTATGGATGGCCGTTATGCCGAGTTCCTCGAAACGGAAGTTTTGCCAATGGTGTGCAACCAAAAAACTAAAGATGGACGCGAGATAAAAATCTCTGATAGAGCAACGGATCGCGCAATTTATGGCAATAGTAGCGGCGGTATCTGCGCCTTCAATGTGGCGTGGCAACGTCCCGACCTATTCTCTCGCGTGTATGCTTCGTGCGGAACATTCGTATCGTTCCGCGGTGGTGACCAATATCCAGCACTTGTCCGCAAGTGTGAACCTCGTCCAATTCGTGTCTTTTTGCAGGACAACGACAAGGATACTTGGAATCCTCTTTTTGGTAGTTGGTTTGAGTATAATGAGTTGATGCTCTCGGCATTGCAATTTGCTGGCTACGAGGTGCGCCATTCGTGGGATGAGGGCGGACACTCGTCTAAGAATGCTCGCAAGATTATGCCCGATGTAATGCGTTGGCTCTTTGAGGGCTGGCCAGAGTTACCAAAGAAGGGTAAGAGCCAGAGCAAGACCGTTGCTTCAATCTTCATTGAGGGCGAGGAGTGGCGATGCGTGGCAGAGGGTGTTGCTGACGGTGCGATGTTGCACCCATATTCCGAGTCGAAGGTTATCTTGCAGTCGGGCAAGAGCAAGGAGTTTGTTTCGGTCGATGGAACTCGCGCGAAGGCAAAGGGCAAGATAAAGTTGAGCAATCCTTATAGTGCTGTCTATCCTGGAGGTACGCATACTGCAAAGCGCGTCGAGGGTAGTAATTGGGTGTGGGACTACATCTGCAAGGATGGCAAATTGACCTATGGTCAGCAATTCTACTTTTTATATGCCGATGCAGGACAGATTCTCTACGATGCTTCGGGATACCTCTATGTTGCATCGTCGGTAGGCATTCAGGTGTGCGACCAAAATGGTCGTGTGAGAACGATACTCTCGTTGCCTGGTGGTGCGGTAGACTCTATTGCCTTTGCTGGCAACTACCTATTTGCTGTGAGTAGGGGAAAACTCTATGTTCGAAAACTCCTCCGTAGTGGCACGCACAACGGCTTGCCTAAATCGGAGAAGCAGGGCTAATCTCTGTATTCGTATAATTGATTTCTCAGTCGCGGTGTGAATCCTGCTTCGCGGATTGCGTGGCAGATGCCATCGCGGTCAAATCGGTTGTGTGCGCCAGCCGACGATACGACATTCTCCTCAATCATTATCGAACCCATATCGTTCGCACCGCAGTGGAGTGCCATCTGTGCGGTCTGCTTGCCTACGGTGAGCCACGACGCCTGGATGTTGCGGATGTTGTTCAGCACAAGGCGCGCTACGGCAATTAGGCGCAAGTACTCGGTTGGCGAGAAGTGGGTCGAGTAGCCCATCTGCTCGAGTTGCGTACCCTCCGAACGGAAAATCCAAGGAATAAATGCGGTGAATCCGTAGTTGCCCTCGGGACACTCTGCCTGCAAGTCGCGCAGACGAATGAGGTGCTCGATGCGCTCCTCGATAGTTTCGATATGACCATACATCATAGTTGCGGTGGTCGGGATATTCATCTCGTGCGCCTCGTGCATCACGCGCAACCACTCCTCGGCACTTGGCTTTGCCGGGGATATTATTTTGCGCACGCGCTCTACCAAAATCTCGGCTCCAGCACCTGGCAACGATGAGAGCCCTGCCTCGCGCAATCGCTCCAATACCTCCTGCGTTGAGATGCCGCTAATCTTGGCGATATGTGCCACCTCGGGCGCACCGAGGGCGTTTAGTCGCAAGGTAGGGAAGTGTTGTTTGAGCGTGCGGAACAGCTCCTCGTAGTACTCTATGCCGAGTTTTGGGTGCATACCGCCCTGCAGAAGGAGTTGGTCGCCACCGAGTGCGAACATCTCCTCGGTCTTGCGGACATACTCCTCGATAGGGGTTATGAAGTGGCGGTCGGTCTGGTGTGGCTTGCAATGGAAATTGCAGAAGCGACACCCCGATACGCAGACATTCGTAGTGTTTATGTTGCGGTCAATCTGCCAAGTCACGACCTCGGGGTCGGCAACCATCGTGGCGCGAAGGCGGTCGGCATAGGATGCCACCTCGTGCAGCGGTGCTTCGTTCCATAGGCGCAGAGCCTCCTCGCGTGAGAGCGGCTCGCCAGCCAATGCTCGGTCGTAGATGTATTGCAGATTCATAACACTTAGATTACTGGTAAAAAGAGCGAAACTATCACAAAGAGTACGGCTGCAACGATGAGTATCATAATTAGGCTACCCAAGCAACCGAACGACTTGCCCAAGCATCCATACTTAGGCTCAGCACCTGCAGGCAGATTGCTCGACAAGAGCACTGCGAGAAAACCAATAATAGGTGTGAATACCACCGACAAAATAAATGCCCAGCCGAAGCCAATCTCTCGGCGACTACCCATCAGTCCGACCAACACGTCGAACAGGAGGTGTCCCGATAGTAATCCGAAAATTATAATTGAAGAAATCATAGGTTGAAATAATTTAATTGACAATTGACAGTTGATAATTGACAATTAAAGGTAAAAACGATTCTCGTTTTTAAGATGTTTATAATAAATTTTCAATTCTCAATTCTCAATTTGAACTTTTATCGTTTGCAACGATAAAATGTTCCAAATGGTAGTTCTTTGCCAGCGCGGTCGGTGAAGTACAACTCGCCGAACTCCTCCTTCGCTGGTGTGCCGAACATCTGATGAACGAGCGTGCGTGCGATGGTTGACGATAAGCCCATAGAGTACAAATTCAACACCAAGAATCCGTCTTCGGCGAGTAACTCGGCGCACGCTTCCAACATCTCGGCGATGTTCTGCTCCAACACCCACTTCTCGCCATTAGCACCGCGTCCGTATGCTGGTGGGTCGAGGATGATGCCGTCGTAGCGGTTGCCACGTCGCACTTCGCGCTGAACGAACTTCAAAGCATCCTCCACAATCCATCGGATATCCTTCAAACCGCTCGACTCCATATTCTCGCGCGACCAGGTCACTACCTGCTTCACCGAGTCGACGTGTGTCACCTCCGCCCCTGCGGCTGCGGCTGCGAGGGTTGCTCCGCCAGTGTAGGCAAACAAGTTCAAAACCTTTGGTTTTGCACCCTTGCTCTCCATCTTCGCCTGGCAGGTGTCGTAGATAAAATTCCAGTTTGCTGCCTGCTCGGGGAAGATGCCGATGTGCTTGAATGCGGTGCAAGCAAGGCGCATCGTG
>JAZQWU010000095.1:0-1916 GCA_045632505.1 Alistipes sp.
GAGCAAGTACAATGGAGTACGACCTACCTGGCAGCACCATACGCGAGCTGTCAAGGTACGACCTGGCAACGCAACCTCAGTAGTTACCCACGAACCATCCTCCTCACGAACTGGAGTGATAGGCAACTTGAAGAAGTTCTGTGCCTCATATGTAGCCTCCTGAGCACCCTGTGCCGAGAGACGCTGTGTGAAGTATCCGTAGCGATACAAGAGACCTACTGCAACCATTGGGGTGTTGCGGTCCGAAGCCTCCTTGATGTAGTCACCAGCCAAGATACCCAAACCTCCCGAGTAGATCTTCAACGAGTGGTGTAAACCATACTCCATCGAGAAGTAAGCAATCTTAGGAGCCTTAGGGTTTGGCTTCTCGTTCATATACTCCTGGAACTGAGCATATACAGCATCCATCTTTGCGAGGAACTCTGCATCCTTCTCAATCTCAGCCAAACGCTCCATTGGCAACTTATCGAGCAATGCGATAGGGTTGCGATCAACCTCTACCCACAAATCCTTGTCGAGAGCCTCGAACAAGTCGCGAGCGCCAAGAGTCCAGCTCCACCACAAGTTGCGCGACAACTCCTCGAGTGGGCGCAAGCGTGCTGGCAACGACTTCTCAACCATTACGCGCTGCCAGTTAGGACGCTCAACGAAGAGCTGCTGGCGAACGAAGTTAATCTGCTCGTGCGATGCACCACCATCACCCATTACGGCGCGGTTTGTGCGAGCTACACAGCTCTCGATAGCGCACTCATAAGCCTTCTTGTAGTATGCGAAGAGGTTCTCCCAGAGAGCATTCTTCGACATCTCGAACGCAGACTTGCGAACTGCCTTAACCTCCTTGTCCGAGAGGGCGAGGAAGCGAAGCACTGCATCTGCAGTAGCTGCTACAGCCTCTGCAGTATTGTTATCGTTGCGCTCAACAACTACTACGCCATCGTTCTTCACCTGCTCCTTTGCCCAAACACCAAAACCAGCCAAAGTGGTGGTGATGGTAGGAACCGAGAATGCGATAGACTCGAGTGGAGTGTATCCCCAAGGCTCGTAGTACGATGGGTAGATAGTCAAGTCCATACCCACGAGCAACTCGTAGTACGACTTGTTGAAGATACCGTCATTCTGATTGAGGTATGTAGGAACGAAGATTACCTTAACCTTCGACTCTGCCTTATCGAGCACCGAACCATTGATAGCGTTTGTCACCTGGTCCCAAGCCTGATACTCCAACACGTGTGTCGAGTAGCGATACTGCGAAGCATCGATAGGCTGCGACTTATCCTGCAAGTGAGCCTGCAAGTCGTTACGTGCACCGAGGTTTGCGGCAGGTACGGTAACGTATGCCAAAACCTCACGGTCGAGTTTACCCGAAGTCTCGAGAGTCTTTAAAGTCTCAAAGAATACATCCAAACCCTTGTTGTGGAACTCATAGCGACCGCTGGTGCCGATGATGAATGGCTCCTTCTCGAACTTGTGCGAGAGGCAAGCCTCTGCAACCTCAATCATAGCCTTGCGAGCCTCCTTGCGCTTTGCGTCGTACTCCTTGCCAGTCCAAACGAAGTCATTCTCAAAGCCGTTAGGAGTTATAACGTCAACCTCCTTGCCGAGCAAGTGTGCGCACTCGCGAGCAGTAATGTCGCTCACCGAGAGGAATGCATCAGCATTCTTTGCACCCATCTTCTCGATAGAGTGCTTTGCCATAACGTTGAACTGACGAGCCAAGTCGTCTGCATTGAACTGTGCCAAGTTACCATAGAGTGGCAAGTTGTTACCAGCGATGCAACGGCCCATAACAGTTGCGTGAGTACTCATTACGGTTGCGATGTATGGCGAGTGCTTGCGAAGGTAGAGACTACCCGAGCAAGTCATCCACTCGTGGAAGTGAGCTACAGCCTTCTCGGTAGTTGCGCAGAATGCATCTA
>JAZQWU010000096.1:0-6173 GCA_045632505.1 Alistipes sp.
CTTCTCTTCCTTCTTTTCGTATGTGTAAGGAACTATCGTAGGCATACTCTACTTTGTTTTGAGTGTCTCAAACTCCTGCATACAAGCAACCAACGCCTCTACCGACTCCTTTGGCAATGCGTTGTAGCACGATGCACGGAATCCACCTACCAAGCGGTGTCCCTTGATGCCGACCATACCGCGCTCCTTGGCAAACTCCAAGAACTCTGGTGCCAACTCCTCGTTACCCTCGGTCATTACGAAGCAGATGTTCATCAACGAACGATCCTCCTTCTCTACGGTTGGGCGGAACAACGAGTTGCGCTCAATCTCGTTGTAGAGCAACTCAGCCTTCTCGACGTTGCGACGATACATCTCGTCAACGCCACCAATCGACTTCAACCACTTCAATGTCTCGTTCAAAACGAAGATTGGGAATACTGGCGGAGTATTGAACATAGAGTCGTTCTCGACGTGTGTATTTACATTCATCATTGTTGGCAATGGACGCACCACTTTACCGAGCATATCCTCGCGAACAATCACGAATGACACACCTGCAGGGGCGAGATTCTTCTGCGCACCGCCATAGATGAGAGCATACTTCGAAACATCCACCGGACGGCTCAAGATGTCCGACGACATATCTGCGATAAGTGGCACTGGGCAGTCGATATCCACCTTGTACTCAGTTCCGTAGATGGTGTTGTTGGTGCAGATGTAGAGATAGTCCAAATCTGCTGGAATCTCAAATCCCTTTGGAATGTATGAGAAGTTCTTATCCTCGCTCGATGCAACAACCTCTACCTCGCCATAGTACTTTGCCTCCTTGATAGCCTTCTTTGTCCAAACGCCAGTATTTACATAACCAGCCTTCTTGCCCAAGAAGTTTGCAGGAATGTGGAAGAACTGTGTGCTTGCGCCACCGCCCACAAAGTAGATATGATAGTTTTCAGGAATGTTGAGCAACTCGCGGAAGAGAGCCTTTGCCTCTGCCAAAACTGCCTCGAACTCCTTAGTACGGTGTGAATACGAAAGTACCGAAAGACCTGTTCCTGCGAAATCAAAGATAGCCTTTGCTGCATTTTCGAGGGCTACTTCAGGTAATACCGAAGGGCCTGCGCTGAAATTGTGCTTTTTCATAATTGTATATTTTTTAAGGTTTAATTTCTTGGTATTATTTTGTCTTAAACATTGCATCCTGCATTTGGTAGCCGAGCAACAAATCGCGTACTGCCATACGCTTCTTTCCTGCAACCTGCAACTCCTCGATGATTACTAAACCATCATTGCAAGCGACCTTGATATATGTCTTGTTATCGGTAATTATCGAGCCAATCTCCGCCGAGTGAGATTTCTCCTCGAAGTGAGCCTTGAAAATCTTTACCGACAGCTCCTCCTCACCGCGCTTGAGAATGCTCCACGCCGCTGGATATGGCGATAGACCACGAACGAAATTGACAATCTGTGTGCCATTTGCGCTCCAATCAACCTCGCACATATCCTTGAAAATTTTTGGAGCAGGTCGTAGATTTGCATCTTCCTGCGGCTGTTCGATTGGCTCGATATCGCCCGATGCAATCTTCTCTACGCTCTCCACAACCAACTCTGCACCCATAGTCATCAGTCGGTCGTATAAGTCGCCAACACACTCCTCGTCACCGATTGGTGTGCGCTGCTGACCGATTATTGCGCCCTTGTCAATCTCGTGGTTGAGGAGGAAGGTGGTGTTGCCACTCTCCTTGTCACCATTGATAATTGCCCAGTTGATAGGTGCTGCACCGCGATATTCTGGGAGCAACGATGCGTGAAGGTTGAATGTTCCGAAGAGAGGCATCGCCCAAACCACCTCGGGCAACATTCTAAATGCGATGACAATACCCAAGTCAGGTTGCAATGCTCTGAGTGTCTCCAAAAACTCCTCGTCGCGCAACTTCTCGGGTTGGAGAATAGTCTCTATTCCCAACTCTTTGGCTGCGCGCTTAACGTCGCTTTCCTGCAACTTCATTCCGCGTCCTGCGGGTTTGTCGGGCATAGTCACCACGCCCACAACATTGTAGCCACCCTCTACCAATGCCTTCAATGAAGGCACTGCAAACTCGGGTGTACCCATAAATACTATACGAATATCCTTTGCGTTCATTATTTCGTTTTCCGTTTATTTAGCCTTTTTATTCAACTTTTTCTCCTCTCTCGCCTTTTGTCTCTCGTCTAATCGTTGTCTCCATTTTGCTGGGAGTTTGTCCAGCATCTTGTCGCGATAGTGCTTGAAACGACCGATATACCAATCGATATCGAGCAATGCTGAGTCGTTGTTTGCTTTGTGCGAGAGGTAGAGTGCCAATGGGGTGAGGATAATAGCTGAAATCCACATACCGAGCAATGCGCTCCAAGTACCCTCTTTCGACATCTTCTCACCCGAGATGGAGATGATGTAGTAGACCACGAAGAATGCCACCGAGATTACGATTGGCATACCCAATCCACCCTTGCGGATGATTGCTCCAAGAGGCGCACCGATAAGGAAGAATATCAAAATCGAAATTGGCAATGTCAACTTTCGATGCCACTCGTTCTTACTGCGATACAACTGATTCAGAGCCTCCTTCGAGGTACTCTCGTCGAATGAGAACATATTTCGCGAACTGCGTGCCGTACGCAGAGCATTTTCGTATACCCTATTCTTTGCTCGTGTGCTAAGGGTTGGAATCTCATCCAGCAACATTCGTTCGTGAATCTTTGCTGAACGGTCCACCTCGATAGAGTCTGGTGGTGCTACCCCATCGGGATCGCGTGCAAATATCTGCTCGCGCAACAATGGGTTGTATGCCGTAGCGGTGAGGTTATTTACCAGCATATCCAACGAATCGATATTGTGTTGCAAGTCGTTGATATCCATCGTCTGACTGTTGTTGCCGAACATATTCTCGTCACTTCGCTGGAAGTCGAATCCCGACATCGGAATCTTACCCTCCTGACGCTTGAACTTATGGTGGCGCAAGGTACTCTTGGTGTACCACTGGTAGTTACGCGCCTGCTCGTATGTTTCTCCGTTAAAGAGTGTTACGAGGAGGTAACGCTTGTCGTCCGAAAGACGAATATATCCCGAATCGGCAATCGTGGTGGTCATATCGCCATTTCGCGAACGGTTATCGTAGATAAGCACTCCAGTGAGGAGTTTGGTCTTTGGGTCTTGCTTCTCTACGCGGATGCTCATATCGTCAATGCCGTTGAAGAACAATCCATCTTGGAATTCGAGCGCCTCGTTCTGTTGCTTGATGTCGTACAAGATACTGAACATCTTGCGGTTAGCGAATGGCACAAGGTCGTTCACGATGAAGAACGAACTGAACGAAATAATGCCGATAATCCAGAAGAGGGGTTTCATAATCTGCATTAACGACATACCGGCCGACTTCATTGCCAACAACTCGTAGTTCTCGCCGAGATTACCCATTGTCATAATCGTAGCGAGCAGAATTGCCAAAGGCAAACCCATCGGAATCATATTGATTGTGGCGTAGAGAATCAGCTCGATGATAACCGAAGGCTCGAGTCCCTTGCCGACCAATTCATCGATATAACGCCATACGAAGTTCATCATCAGGATGAAGATGATGATAAAAAAGGTCAAAATAAGCGGACCTAAATATGATTTGAGAACAAGTTGATGTATCTTCTTCATTATCGATTATGCAACCTTATTTTTATGCTGTTTGAGTCGTTTTACCCACAAAGATAACAATTTTATTGTTAAAAACACCATTGTGAGCATAAATATTATTGCTGGACCCGATGGCACTTCGGCGTGATAGCTGAGTGCAATACCTGCAACTCCCGCTATCACAGCGACTACCACTGCGGTTGGAATAATCTTTTTGTAATCTTTGAATAAGCAATTTGCCGTAACTACAGGCATTGTCAAGAGCGAAATGAGCAACACTATGCCCATTGTGCGAATCGAAAGCACGATGGTTATGGCGGTGACGACTGCCATTGCGTAGTGAATTAACTTGGCGGGTACACCCGATGCCTCGGCAAAGTTGCTGTCGAACGCGGCAAACATTATCGGTCTATGCCAAAGTAATGTGCAGGTTATTAGCGCGGTTGCAAGTATGCTCAATGCGATGATGTCGCTCTCGGTCACGGTGATGATGCTACCGAAAAGGAAGTTTGCCATATCGCCTGAGGTGTAGCCAGGGCGCAACGCGATGAAGAATGCGCCGATTGCCATACCTATGCCCCACACCATTCCGATAGCTGAGTCGGGACGGATTTTTGCGCGCGAGTTGCTCCACTCGATGCCGAGAGCGGAGAGAACGGCAAAGATTGTAGCTCCGAGAATAGGGTTTGCGCCGAGATAGAAGGCAATGCCCAAACCGCCGAACGAGGCGTGCGTGATACCACCGCAGAGGAATACCATTCTGCGTGCCACGATATATGTGCCTATGATTCCGCACGTTATGCCCGACAATACGCAGGCGATGATTGCGTTCGATAGGTAGTTGTATTGGAGTATGTCGGCAATGAAACTCATCTTTTCCTTAAATGTATGCGCAAATATAATAAAAAAGTTGAGAGTTGAGAGTTGAGAGTTGAGAAATTTTTTCTATTTTTGTGTCAACTATGAGAAAAGTTAATTTCCATACACTCGGTTGCAAACTCAATTTTTCCGAGAGTTCGACCATTGCTCGCCAGTTCGAGGAGGGGGGATTTGTTCGCGTTGGCACCAACGAAGATGCCGATATTTCGATTATCAACTCCTGCTCGGTGACGGCGCAGGCGGACAAGAAATGTCGCAATCTAATACGCAAAATCCACCGCCGAAACCCCGATGCAATCATCGCGGTTACGGGTTGCTATGCACAGCTCAAACCGTACGAAATCGCCGCTATTGAAGGTGTTGATATCGTGTTGTGCAACAACGATAAAGGCGAAACATATAAACAAGTACTTGAGCTGACCGAGCGCGGCAAAACGAAGGTCTTTTCGTGCGAGACAGATGAGATTACTTCCTTCTTCTCAGCCTTCTCTTCGGGCGATCGTACGCGTGCCTTTTTGAAGGTGCAGGATGGCTGCGATTACTGCTGTGCATATTGTACTATTCACAACGCTCGCGGTGCCAGTCGAAACACTCCGATTGCCGAGGCTGTAAAGCAGGCGGAGGAGATTGCGCGAGGTGGTCAGAAGGAGATTGTGATTACGGGTATCAATACGGGCGATTTTGGTCGCACTACGGGCGAGAGTTTTCTCGATTTGTTGAAGGCGTTGAATGAGGTTGAGGGTATCGAACGATATCGTATATCTTCGATAGAGCCAAATCTGCTTACCGACGAGATTATAGAGTTTTGTGCTGCATCTCCAAAGTTTCAACATCACTACCATATCCCTATCCAATGTGGCTCGAATAAGGTGCTTGGTTTGATGCGTCGTCGCTATACGGTTGAGAAGTTCGAGGAGCGCATCAATGCAGTGCGAAAAGCGATGCCTGATGCCTTTATTGGTATTGATGTAATCACCGGTTTTCCTGGCGAGGGTGAGGCGGAGTTTGAGGAGTGCTACAACTTCTTGGCAAAGATAAATCCTTCGTTCTTGCACATCTTCCCATTCTCGGAGCGCGAAAATACCCCTGCGGTCAATTTCCCTGATAAGGTGTCGCCCGAGGTATCGATGGCGCGTGCGAAGCGTTTAGAGGAGTTGAGCAGCCGCTGCCACTACGACTTCAGTAAGCAGTACCTTGGTACGGAGATGGAGGTGCTTTTCGAGAGTACGATGCGTGGCGGAATGATGACGGGATTCACAAGTAACTACTTGAAAGTCAAAGTTCCGTACGACAAGCGATATATAAACCAGATTGTAAAAGTCCGTCTTCTCGATATCGAATCGAATGCGGATATTCTCAGCGAGATAATCGCCTAATAAATAAAGGTCGGTTCAAAACCGACCTTTCTTATGTTTATAACCTTGCGAGCAATCGCTTTACTGCGGGAATCTTCAAGATTGGCAAGATTGCGTGTGCGGGCAAAAGCCAGCAAGCAAAGACTGCAACCTTAGTAAACAATCCTGGAATTGCCTCTCTGCGACGACGCTCCAATGCTCGGATGCCAGCGCGCGCCATCTTCTCGGGGCGCATCATAAAACCGATGGCTCTCAACCACTTGCGATGTTTCTCTTCGAGGGTGTAAAGCGGAGTG
>JAZQWU010000097.1:0-16585 GCA_045632505.1 Alistipes sp.
AGCATCAACAAAGTCGTTTACCGGTCACGAGATGTGGATGGCAGGAGCAAGCGAGATTGTATATTCGATGCTGATGATGCAGAACAACTTTGTTGCGGCAAATCTCAACTTCGAGGAGCCTGACGAGGCATCTGCTAATATCAACATCCCAACCGAGCGCATCGATATGGAGTTCGATACATTCTTGAGCAACTCGTTCGGTTTTGGAGGTACTAACTCGACACTCATAGTCAAGAAATTCAAATAAAAACAATAATAAAGAGAAAAACTTATGACAAAGGAAGAGATCATTGCAAAGGCAATTGAGGTACTTGCAGAGGAGTTTGAAATTGATGCTGCGGAGATTACTCCCGAGGCATCGTTAAAGGATACACTCGGCTTGGATAGCCTCGACTTGGTAGATGTTGTTGTGCTCGTTGACCAGCACTTTGGTGTAACCTTGAGCGCGCCAGACTTCATCGGCGTAGTAACATTCGAGAACTTCTACGACTTGTTGGACCGAAAGATTAATGAGTAGCAAGGCAAAGCAGTGGAGTGGTAAATCGCGAGGAGGTCGATTTGGATATCAGTTTTTTGTATATACAATTCGACTTCTTGGCGCTCGATGCGCCTACTGTTTTCTTGCATTTATAGTCGTCTACTTCATCCCTTTTGCACCCAAGGCAACAAAGGCGATATGGCGATACAATCGCCAGAGGCGCAAACTTGGCGTTTTGCAGTCGTTGAAGGAGTTGTACTGCCACTACTTCGTTTTCGGACAGACGCTCATCGACAAAATTGCGATGAAGGGTGGTATGGGCAACCGCTACAACTACAAATTCGACAACTACGAGCGTTTCTTGGAGATTCTCAATAATGGCGAGGGCGTGGTAATGATTGGCGCACACGTTGGTTGTTGGGAGTCGGGTGCAGGATTCTTTGGCACCTATGGAAAGAAGATTAACATCGTGATGTTCGATGCCGAGCACCAAAAGATTAAGGAGGTGCTCGAGGAGAATGCCGAGCAAGAGAACAACTACAATATCATCGCCATCAACGAGGATGCTATTGGAGCGATGTTGCAGATGAAGGTCGCACTCAACAATGGCGAGTACATCTGCTTCAATGGTGACCGCCACGTTGGCAAGGAGAACACCTTCGAGCAGACTCTGCTTGGCGCACCAGTATTATTGCCTAATGGACCATTCAAGATTGCTTCAAAGTGCAGAGTGCCGGTTGTATTCTACTACGCTATGCGTGAGAAGGGGCGTACCTATCGCTTTATCTTCGAAGAGCCTAAGTGCGATGGACGAATTAGCGCAGAGGAACTTGCTTCGCAATATACCACATCGCTTAATCGCATCGTCGAAAAATATCCACGACAGTGGTTCAACTTTTACGATTTTTGGAATATAAACTAAACTTTTGATATGAAACTAATCCAACCACTTGCAGATGTCTACTGCAAGGAGCAACAGACCGCACTCGAGGCACAGCGTCGTGCCGAGGAGATTGCATTTGCTCCGATGGTTTTTCAGGTTTCCCGTTTGATGGTCAAGTTCGGAATCTTGGAGTTGTTGTCGCAGAACCGCGAGGGTTTAACACAAACTCAGATTGCCGAGCATACCAAGTTGTCGAACTATGCCGCCCAGGTACTTCTCGAGGCATCACTCTCGATTGGAACCGTCATTACCAAAGATGACAAATACTTCATCTCGAAGGCGGGATGGTTCTTGATTAACGACCCGATGGCGAAGGCGAATATGGACTTCAACCACGACGTAAACTACCTCGGATTGTTCCACTTGGAGGAGGCTTTGACCGAGGGCAAACCTGCAGGTTTGAAGGTCTTTGGCGAGTGGCCAACCATCTATGAGGGATTATCAAGTTTGCCAGAGCAGGTGCAGAAGAGCTGGTTCGGTTTCGATCACTTCTATTCGGATGGTTCGTTCGCTCAGGCATTGAAGATCATCTTCGATGGCGAGAAGAAGGTGCGCCGATTACTCGATGTTGGAGGTAATACGGGCCGTTGGGCAATGCAGTGTGTAAGCTACAACAAGGATGTGGAGGTTACGATTATGGACCTTCCTCAGCAGTTGGAGATGATGCGTCAGCAGACTACCGGCAAGGAGGGTGCAGAGCGTATTCACGGCTATGGATGCAACCTTCTCGACGAGAATGTAAAGTTCCCGACGCCAGCGTTCGATGTGATCTGGATGAGTCAGTTCCTCGATTGCTTCTCGGAGGAGGAGGTGACAAGCATTTGCCGTCGTGCAGCCGAGTCGATGGACGAGAATTCGCGCCTCTACATTATGGAGACCTTCTGGGACAGACAACGATTCGAGACTGCGGCATACTGCCTCACTCTGACAAGCATCTACTTCACCGCGTTGGCTAATGGCAATAGCAAGATGTACCACTCTGACGATATGGAGCGTTGCGTAAACAACGCAGGACTCGAGGTAGAGCAAATTGTTGACGGATTGGGTTTGGGACACTCAATAATGATATGCAAGAAACGAAATGAATAATATATTAGCCCTTATCCCGCAAAGAGCTCCGATTGTAATGGTGGATGAGTTCGTTGGCATCGAAGATAATGTGTCAAGGACTCGTTTCGCCGTATATAATGAGAACATATTTGTGGATGACGATTCGCTCTCCGAATGTGGGCTAATCGAACATATCGCACAGTCGGCAGCAGCACGAGTAGGGTATATTTTCACGAGCAACAACAAACCTATTCCACTGGGGTATATCGGTTCGGTGAATGATTTCAAACTAAATAGAAACCCTCGAGTAGGAGAGACCATCGAGACCACCATCGAGGTTATCCAAGAGGTGTTTGGCATCACGCTCATCGCAGCGAAATGTTCGGTCGAGGGAGAAGAGATTGCATCGTGCAGAATGAAGATATTTTTGGATACAAATGAAGCGTAATCGTAAAATAGGAAACAACGAGCCGAGTCTCATAACCATCACTCGAACTACCGTAAGATTCAGCGAGGTAGACTCGATGCAGGTGGTGTGGCACGGCGAGTATGTGCGCTACTTCGAGGATGGACGAGAGGCGTTCGGACGCGAATACCCAGGTTTGGGGTATTTAGACTTCTATGCCAACGGATACACCGCACCGATAGTCGACTTGCAGTTGCAATATCTCTCGCCACTTACAGTAAACGACGTAGCAATTATCGAAACGCGATACATCGAAACGGCAGCGGCAAAACTCTGCTTCGAATATATCATCCGCAAGGAGAGCGATGGAGCACTGGTTGCTCGCGGTAGTTCTATACAGGTGTTCGTTGATTCGAACAGCGAGATGGCATTAAACAATCCTCCTTTCTATGAGGAGTGGAAAAAGCGATGGCTGAAAAGGGAGTAAACATATACATCGGTGCAACATCTTTGCGCTCGTGTTTGGGCAACAAAGCCCAAACCATCGAGGCTATGCATAGAGGTGAACGCGGTTTGCAGTATAGCGACCGCTTCGCTATGTATGTTGGTAGCGCAGAGGTAGAGTTGCTCGATGGTTTTACCCGTTTTGAGTCATTGATGATTGAGCAGATTGCGTCAGTCGTTTCGCAGTCGGGCATTTCGCTTGAGGAGCGCGATGTTCAACTTGTCATATCAACCACCAAAGGCAATGTAGAACTGCTCGCCGAGAATTGCGAAAATCTCGCGCAAGAGGTTTTTATCTACAATTCAGCGGAGAAAATTGCCAACCACTTTGGCGCAGTAAATCGCCCAATTGTAGTATCAAATGCCTGCATCTCAGGACTCTCTGCATTTGTAATCGCAAAGAGAGAGATTGAGAGGGGAAGATGCAAGCACGCCATAGTCGTTGGTGGAGATGTACTATCCGAATTTATTACGGCCGGCTTCGCGTCATTCAAGTCTATCAGTCCGCAGCCTTGTCGTCCTTACGATGCAGAGCGCGACGGACTTTCGCTTGGCGAGGCAGCAGGCGCGGTAGTACTTACAACCGAAGCAAAATATGCCGACGAGGCACGCATAAGGTTGGCAAGTGGCGCAATCAGCAACGATGCCAACCACATCTCGGGCCCTTCACGCACTGGCGATGGTCTCTACTACGCAATGCGCAACGCAATGATTGAGGCAGATGTGAAGAGCAAAGATATTGGTTTCGTAAACACACACGGCACTGCCACTCGTTTCAACGACGAGATGGAGAGCAAGGCTGTTGCGTGGGCAGAGTTGTGCGAAACACCTTTGAACAGCATCAAAGGATTTATTGGCCATACGCTCGGTGCCTCGGGTGTGGTAGAGGCGATATTATGCGTCGAGCAGATGAAGCAGGGTAGTATCTTTGGTACTGCAGGCTTTATTTCGTCGGATGCACCTCATTCACTACAACTTTCGGCAGCGGAACAACCTATCAAGAAGAGATGTTGTGTGAAGACCGCATCGGGTTTTGGTGGATGCAATGCAGCGATAGTCTTGGATGCAGAAGAGAGGGAGACGCTTGCGAATTGTTCGACTTGCAAAGCGAAAGAGGTTGCGGCATACGAACTTCCGCAGTCGGAGTTGGCTTTTGCCGAGTTTATTCGCGCTGAATTCAAGTCGTTTGGCGAGAGCAATATGAAGTTCTACAAGATGAGCGATATGAGCAAGGCTCTCTATATTTCCGTTGAGCATCTTCTCGCAAAGGAGGGATTTGGCGACATTGAACCTAATCGCAGAGCCATCATATTGGCGAATCGCGCATCGTCTCTCGATGCCGATATTGTACACCAGAGGGTACTGAACCAACATAATCCCGAAGGTGCATCGCCAGCAGCATTTGTCTACACACTTGCAAATGTCGCAGCAGGAGAGATGTGTATCCGCCATAAGATACAGGGCGAGAACACATTCTTTATCGAGCAAGAGGATTCGGGATTTGTAGAGCAATACGCGAAGGAGTTAATAGAGAGAGATTGCGCCGATGCCGTAATATGCGGTTGGTGCGATTACCTCAAAGGAGAATGGAATGTAAATATCAAATTATTAAAAATAGAGTAATATGGAACAGCTTATTCAGGAGTTAAAGGAGCATTTGATCGAGGAGTTGAATCTCGAGGAGATTACCGCAGAGGAGATTGACGCTGATGCGCCATTGTTTGGCGACGGACTCGGTCTCGACTCGATTGATGCATTGGAGATTATCCTCATTTTGGAGAAGTACTACGGTGTGAAGCTCGCCAATTCGGCAGAGGCAAAGCCAGTATTCTACTCGGTGAGAACTCTCGCAGAGTACATTCAGCAAAACCGCAAGTAAGAGATGGGAATTGTAGTCAAAGGAGTTGGATTGGTCTCGGCACTCGGCGTGGGTGTCGAGGCAAATCTCGCCTCAATCAGAAGTGGTAAAAGCGGCATTTCGCTCACTCCTCAGATTCTGAGGACAAGTCACCGCTTGCCCGTAGGCGAACTGCCGATGACTAACGAGGAGTTGCACAATTTGGCGGGAATATCGCCAGCTGAGCACCTCTCACGAACAGCATTGCTGGGCATCCTTGCAGTTAGAGAAGCGATGGCAGATGCAAATATCGACCTTTCAAAGCGCGTTGGTTTGGTTTCTTCGACCTCGGTTGGAGGTATGGATTTGACCGAACATTTCTTCGAAGAGTTTATCGAAGATGACTCAAAGGGACGTTTGCGCGATGCGAGAATGCACGACTGCGCAGCCAGCACCGAGGCAATTTGTCGCCACTGCGGAATCAATGGTTATAGCACAACCATCAGCACCGCGTGTTCATCTGCCGCAAATGCGGTGATAATGGGTGCAAAGTTACTCAGTCACAACATTGTTGACTATGTCGTGGTAGGCGGATCGGATGCATTGAGCGCATTCACACTCAATGGATTCAAATCGTTGATGATTCTCGACGAGATGCCTTGCCGACCTTTCGACGCTTCGCGTGCGGGATTGAACCTCGGAGAGGGTGCTGGTTATCTGGTACTCCAGCGCGAGGAGGATGCCGAGGGTTGCTATTGTCGTTTGGCAGGTTACGCCAATCGCAACGATGCCCACCACCAGACTGCATCTTCCGCTGAAGGTAACGGAGCATACCTTGCTATGGCAGAGGCAATTGCGATGGCGAATATCGCACCACAGCAGATTGACTACATCAACGCTCACGGAACGGGTACGGGCAATAACGATGCCTCGGAGAGTGCCGCATTTGTGCGATTGTTTGGCGAAGATGTACCACCATTTAGTTCGACAAAGGGTTTCACCGGTCACACCTTGGCAGCTGCTGGAGGTATCGAGGCGGTGTTGTCGGTATTGGCAATAAAGCACAACTGCCTATATCCGAATCTCAACTTTGCGACACCTATCGAAGAGTTTGGTCTTACGCCAGTGTGCAACCACACCGAAGGTGCTAAGATTGATAGTGTACTGACCAACTCATTTGGTTTCGGCGGAAATTGCAGTTCGCTACTTTTTATACGATAAGTTATGAAGTGCTATATAGATAGAGTAACTACCGAGAGAGATGTGACGACGGATATCAAACTGCTGATACCCGATGCAGGTATGCGTCGTCGTATGAGTCGTGTGCTAAAGATGGCGGTTACTACTGCGGTAGAGTGCATTGATGGTGTTGAAAACATCGACTCGCTCGATGCAATTATCACCGCTACGGGATGGGGTTGCCTTGCCGATAGCGAGAAGTTCCTTCGTAACATAATCGTCGAAAAGGAGCAGTTGCTCAATCCTACACCTTTTATCCAATCCACATTCAATACCGTAGGCGGTCAGATTGCTCTGCTTCGCCACAATCACTGCTACAATGTAACCTATGTCAATCGCAGCCATAGTTTCGAGGATGCATTGCTCGACGCTATGATGCGCATTGCCGATGGCGAGAGTAAGGATGTTCTGGTCGGTGCTTTCGACGAGCAGACCGCGTCGCAACATCGCATTATGGAGCGTATGGGTCTCTTCCGCAACGAGGACGACGGCGAGGGCGCTGTTTTCACTCATATAAAGGCAGAGCGTGGAGAGCAGAGCATAGCGGAGGTTTCGACCATCGAATTCCCACGCAAGCCCCTCACGAAGGAGCAGTGCAAAGAGCAATACGCAACAACCGAGGATGCGGTGGTGATGTGGAACGAGTACAAAAAGTATGGTCTCTACCCAACGGCTTCGGCACAATGCTTTGCAGAGGCAGTGAAGTTAGTGCAGGGCGAAGTTAGCGAGGTGATTGTCTATAACGAATACTTTGGCGCAACGCCAACTCTCTTAGTCATAAGATGTATTGGATAGTTGCCATAATCATTATTGGGGCGGTCTCAGCCTTTCTCGTGTGGGCATCGGCAGATGTTGCAAGCAATGTCTACATAAAGACTTTGTGCCGAGGTCGCAACAACGAGAGGGTAGTGGCATTGACATTCGATGACGGCCCAGATGAGCAGATGACGCCTCGAGTGCTGGATGTTTTAAAGGAGTGCAATATTAAGGCAACATTCTTCCTCGTAGGAGAAAAGGTGGAGCAACACCCCGAACTTGTGCAACGAATGGTTGCAGAGGGACATATCGTCGCCAACCACACATATTCTCACAAGTCGGTGTTCCCGATAAGCAAGAGCGAGATCGTTGCCGAGGAGTTGCAACGATGCAATGATGCTATTGCAAAGCATACAGGCAAACGTTCAAAACTATTTCGACCTCCGTTTGGCGTGACTAATCCAATCATCGCAAAGGCGGTGAAGCATAAGAATTTAACTACCATTGGTTGGAGCATTCGTTCATTTGACACAGTCACAAAGCACAGTCGAGAAGATATCTGCCGCAGGGTAGTAAGCAATCTTCACGATGGGGCAGTTATTCTTCTGCACGACAGATGCGAAAAGGCTGACGTATTGTTGCGAATATTGATTGAGGAGATTGAAAAAAGAGGATACAAATTCGTTGCATTGAACGAGATATTTAATATCGAAGTATATGAGAATTAAATCGTTACTGACAATTATAGTTGCAATCTTTTGTGGCATTGCAGCGCAGGCACAAGAGTCTGCGCTACAAGATTTCACGCAGAAGTTAAAGGAGAATAGCGATAAAATTTCGACTATCCAATGCTCCTTCACTCAAACGCGTGCGGTGGCGGTGCTTGCAAAAGATGTGGTGAAGTCGGGAAAATTCTACTTTGCCAAACCCAACAAGATGCTCTTGGCATTCAACGATGGTGACCACATCAAGATGACCGAGGATTGGTTCGAGATGAAGACCAAAGGCAATATCAGCGCGATGAAGGTCTCGGCCAATCCAATGTTGAAGAATCTCAACTCGATACTCTCAGCGTGTATGATAGGTGATATCGAGCAGATGATGCGAGGCTTCGACGCAAAGGTTGAGAGTGATGCAAAGGAGTGGTTGGTTGTGATGACTCCGATGCGAGGAAAGGCAAGTTCAAAGGTCTCGCAGATAGAGTTACGCTTCGACAAGGGCGATATGTCGCTCAACACTATGAAGATGGCGGAGAAGACGGGCGACTATACGCTTTACCGCTTCTCGAACAAGAGTTTTAACAAGGCAATAGATGCCAAGTTGTTCAATATAGTTCAATAGAATGGTACTGAAAGGTAATTTTTACAATATAAACTCGGTGGAGTGTATCGGAGATGGCGAGTACAATGTCGTAGTCACCATCTGCAAGGAGCATCCAATCTACGCTGGCCACTTTCCGCAACAAGCGGTAGTGCCAGGAGTATGCACTTTGACCATAGTCAAGGAGTGCCTGGGCGAGATTCTATCGCGCAAAGTCACCTTCGACACAATCAAGGAGTGCAAGTATATATCGGCACTTTTGCCACAAGATGACCTTGCGATTACAATCAACATCCTGCTAAGCGCAGAGTCAAAGGTAAAAGCAACCATCACCCGCAACAACAACGAACAAGGGGTGCTAAAACTGAGAGCGACGATACGATAATGAGCATTATACCAGAGACATACAAGGCAAAGGCAGCCGAACTCAAATGCGTTGTTGTTATACCCACATACAACAATGCTGGAACTATCGCGCAGGTTATTGCCGACGTGAAGCACTACGCATCGGACATAGTTGTAGTGAACGATGGTTCGACCGACCAAACCGCCGAAATTCTAAGAAACACCGATGGCATCCGAGTAATAGAGTATGCCGAGAACAAGGGAAAAGGCTATGCACTAAAGTTGGCATTGACCAAGGCGTACGAATGGGGCTATCGCTATGCGATAACCATCGATGCCGACGGACAGCACTACGCCGACGACATCCCGACATTCATCGACCGCATCGAGCAAGTGCCTGATAGTTTATTGATTGGCGCTCGCAACCTCACCGCCGACAATATGCCATCGAAGAACACCTTCGCCAACAAGTTCTCGAACTTTTGGTATAAGGTCGAAACGGGCAAGACCCTCACCGACACACAGTCAGGTTTCCGACTCTATCCACTGAGTAAGTTGCAGAATATACGCCTTATAACTCGTCGCTACGAATTTGAGGTTGAGATTATTGTGCGCGCAGCGTGGCGCGGCGTAAATGTCGAGAATATACCGATCAAGGTCTACTACGCACCTGCGGGTGAGCGAGTATCACACTTCCGCCCACTTCAGGACTTTACGCGTATATCAATATTAAATACGGTATTGGTTTTCTTCGCCATCCTTTTCTACTATCCTTGGCGCTTTCTCCACCACCTAACACCTCGCAATATCGCGAACTTCTTCGACAAGCAGGTTGTACATAGCGGTGACTCTAACTTGAAGATGGCAGCATCGATGGCGTGGGGCGTATTCTCGGGCATAATCCCTATTTGGGGATATCAGTTGGTCTTCGCGGGTTTCACCGCCCACTTTATGAGATTGAATAAGGTCGTGGCGATAGTTTTCTCGAACGTGAGCATTCCGCCGATGATTCCATTTATTCTCTACGGAAGTATGGTGATGGGTGCGTGGTTGCTAAATATCGAGAACAACATCATCATCGATGAGTTGTCGTTGGAGTCAGTAAAGAACAATATTCAGCAATATCTGCTCGGCAGTTGCGCCTTGGCAGTTGTGGCGGGTGTGGCAGTATTAGTTGTGGCACTTTTGACGATGTCCATTTTCAGAAGGAAGAAGAGTAATGAGTAGACTATTCCTAAATATATACGACTGGTTTCAGCAGCACACCAAAGCCTTCTATGCGGTGCTTGTCGCTATGGTGATGGCGTGCGCTGTGATGGCATCACAAATCAAAATGCAAGAGAATATCACCAACTTCTTCAACGAGGAGAAGAGTGCGATATTCGACAATGTAAAGGCGGCAGACAAGATTGTTGTAATGTTGTCGGGCGAGGACCCTGATGCTATTATCGAGTCGGCTGCGCTCTTCGATGAGGAGTTAAATGCTCTGATAGCGGATGGTTTGTTGACTTCGGCAACTACTCGTGCCGACGAGGAGGTCATTGAGCGTTGTATATCGTTTATCTACGACTATCTACCGATATTCCTCAGCGAAGAGGAGTACTCGCGCATCGAGGCGCAAATCTCGAAATCGGGCATAGACAAAGCCGTCGGCAATGCTTATGAGATGCTCTCATCGCCATCGGGTGCATTTGTGGGTGACGTTGTTATGCGCGATCCACTCGGCATTGGCACACATATGTTGCAGAAGTTCGAGCAACTCAACCCCAACCTTCAGTACGAAATCTACGAGGGCAGACTCTTCACCAAAGACCTCTCCACGATGCTTATGTTCGTCGAACCGAGCAATAGTATGGGTGATACGGGCAGAAACGACGAACTCGTTAGCCGTCTCGAAGCGGCAGAAGCACGCGCAGAGATAGGCGGCGTGAAGATTGAGAGTCTCGGAGGTCCAATTATCGCAGTCTACAATGCACGACAAATCAAGCGCGACACAGCACTCACATTGACACTTGCGCTCGTTATTATACTTACGCTTATCCTCTTCTCATTCCGAAACAGATGGTCCATTCCGCTTATCGTGGTACCACCAGCATTCGGAGCACTCTTTGCGTTGGCAATGGTGTGGTTGGTACAGGGTGAGATTTCAGCAATTGCCATCGGTGCAGGTGCTATTGTTCTGGGCGTTTCGTTGAGTTATTCTATCCACATAGTATCGCATCTCAACCACATACAATCGCCTCGAGAGATTATCGAGGAGCTTGCGACACCACTAACTATCGGTTGCTTTACAACCATCGGAGCATTCGCCTCGCTGATGTTCACCTCATCGGCACTATTGCAAGATATGGGACTCTTCGCCCTCTTTGCATTGATTGGCACAACGATATTCTCATTGGTGTTCCTACCTCAATTCTTGAAGGGGATGGGCGACACGTCAAAGAGTCCAACACTGAATGCGATTGAGCGAGCAGTAGGGTATAAGTACGATGGAAATAAGTATATTCTGCTTCCTATAGTTGCAGTGACTGCAGTCGCGTTGTTCTTCTACAACGACGTAGAGTTCGACGACGATATGTCTCACATCAACTATATGCCCGAGCATATTGTTGCTGCCGAGAGTCGTTCGGTCGAAATATTCGGAGACGAGAGCAACGATGTATATATCGTTACGGGCAACAGCGACTTCGACCAGGTTACTGCGGAGTATGGCGAACTCAACACCTTGCTCGAGGAGTTGCGAGGAGATGGGTCAATCGCGAAGTTCGCAACAATCAGCGACTTTGTCATCCCAATGGATGAGCAGCAACAACGAATTGCTCATTGGAACAACTTCTGGGCAAAGCATAAGCAACAGACCGTCGCGTACCTCGCCAAGAGTGCCGACCGATATGGTTTCCGCAGTGGAGCATTCTCACGCTTCGAGGAGTTGATTACGCGAGAATACACACCTTGCAGATACACGAGCGATGAGATTGGCGCAATCCCAGCCATTTCGGAGTGGGTTAATTCCTCGAATGGTGCGACATCTCTGCTCTCGCGCATAACGCTCGACAAGGAGCAAAAGGAGACCGTTTACGCCAAGATTGACAACCTCGAAAACACTATCGTAGTAGACAGAGGTTTCTTCTCATCGAAGATGGTAGAGGCGACAAGCAACGATTTCAATTACATTCTTCTCGTCTCGTCACTCATTGTATTTATCGCGCTCTATCTGTCGTATGGTCGTCTCGAATTGGCGTTGATGACATTCTTGCCGATGGCAATCAGTTGGGTTATCATCCTCGGTATGATGGCAATATTCGGCATCAAATTCAACATCGTAAACATCATTCTCGCCACCTTGATATTTGGTTTGGGCGACGACTTCAGCATCTTTATAATGGATGGTCTGCTCAGCGAGTACAAGAACGGAAAGAGCCTGCTCGGCACACACAAAACCGCAATCTTCTTCTCGGCGTTCACCGCCATCGTAGGTATGGGAGTGCTGATATTCGCACAACATCCAGCATTGAAATCCATTGCATTGATTTCGGTTCTCGGCTTGAGCGTTGTGGTGTTGGTTTCCTACACAGTGCAACCATTGCTTTTCCGATTACTGGTGACATCGCCAGTTGAGCGAGGCGGCGTGCCTTACACCTTGCCAAGCATTCTAAATACAATATACACCTTCGTATACTTCTTGGTAGGGTGTATACTATTGCAGATAGCGATAGTAATCCTATTGCCACTCCCGCTTCGTCGCGCAAAGAAGAAACTCCTATTCCACAAGATGGTCTACGGCTTCACTCGTCTCTTCCTCGCTACGCTTATCGGAGTTAAGACAAAGCGCGTGAATCCACACAACGAGCAGTTCGACAAACCTTCGGTTATCATCGCCAACCACCAATCGTTTGCCGACATAATCCTTCTTTTGTCTACCACACCAAAGATTGTGATGGTGACCAATAGTTGGGTATGGAATTCGCCATTCTTCGGTTGGATTGTCAAGTACCTTGACTTCCATCACTCAGGCGATGGATATGAGCGATTGGCGGAGAACTTGAAGGAGCGCATCAACGAGGGCTATTCGGTTGTGGTATTCCCTGAGGGAACTCGTTCGGCAGACTGCTCAATACTCCGCTTCCATAAGGGTGCATTCTACTTGGCACAACTCCTCAAAGTCGACATTCTCCCTGTGCTCATCTATGGCGCGGGACAGGTCTCGTCGAAGCGACAGCCATTCCACATCAACGCCGGAATTCTCGCAACCAAGACGCTAAAGAGAGTATCTTATGGCGACGCTTCATTTGGTGAAACATATCAGGAGCAGGCAAAGATTTATCGCAAATACTTTATCGAGCAATATTGCCTATTCAGCAACGAATTTAGGCGCAAGGACCACTACTTCAGAAGTATGCTTCTTCGCAACTACACCTACAAAGGATTTATGCTGAAAGGGTATATGCCTGTAAAGTGTCACATAGATGGTTTCTACTATTTGTGGGATAGGGTGATACCGCGCAATGCCGTAATTACCGACATAGGCTGTGGATACGGACAAATGTCGTATATGCTGGGAATGCTATCGCCCGAGCGAGAGGTTGTGGGTATCGACTACGATGCCGAGAAGATTGAGATTGCGAACCACGCATTCCTTAAGCGTTGCAACGTAAAATTCCTCTGTGCCGATATGCGCGAGGTGGAGATACCGCAATCCGATGCAATACTTTTCAACGATAGTCTGCACTATGTCGACGCTGAAAGTCAAGATAAGATACTGCAAAGAGCCGTAACAAGTCTCAACGATGGCGGTATGATTATGGTACGCGATGGCGACAAGTCGCAGACTGCTGAAGCACACGAGAAAATCGAGAAGACCGAAGTGTGGTCTACGCAAATATTGAAATTCAACAAGGTGTCGCAGAGGCTCACATTTGTCAACGCCGAGTGGATGCATAACTTTGCCGAGCGTCACGATTTGGATATAACCATTCGCTCTTGCGACAAGAGCAGTTCTGAAGTGTTGTACATACTAACGAAGCGAAAGTAATGAAGAGATATGATGCAATAATAATTGGTGGCGGTTTGGGAGGTCTCACCAGCGGTCTTATGCTTGCGAAGGAGGGGCTTAGCGTCTGCGTACTCGAACAGCACCACACCATTGGAGGTTGTCTGCAGTCGTTCAGCCGTAATGGCTGCACACTTGATACTGGTATGCACTATGTCGGCAGTCTCTCCGAGGGGCAGATTATGCACCAATATTTCAAATATCTCGGCGTAGTCGACAAACTCAAGTTGCAGAAGCTCGACGAAAACGGATTCGACCATTTCCACTTTAGCGATGGTTCGCACTTCTGCCACGCAATGGGATACGATAGATTCCTTGACACCTTAACATCAGCGTTCCCCAACGAGCGAAAAGGACTTAAAGAGTTCTGCGATGTAGTCCAGAATATTGGAGGATTGATATCGCCTAAAATCTTGCGTAGCGGTAAGGTCTCGGATGGTGGCATCGAGTATCTCTCGGTTTCGGCATATGACGAGATTGCCAAGTATATCAAGGATGAGACACTGCAGAGGGTGCTTGCTGGAAATAGCGGTCTCTTTGCGGGCAATCGCTTGACGACATCGTTCTACGAGTACGGAATGATTACCCACTCAAACATTGAAGGCGCGTACGCCTTTGTTGATGGTTCTCAACAGCTTGCCGACTTGCTCGTTGCCGAGATAGAAGCGAATGGGGGAGAGGTGATGCTCAACGCCAAGGTAGAGAAGATTCACCTCGAGGCGGATAAGGTGGAGTATATCGAACTCGCTTCGGGCGAAAGACTCTGCGCCAATTGGGTTATCTCGTCGTTGCATCCAACCAGCACCTTCTCGATGCTGGAGAATAACACCATCTACAAGAAGGCGTTCTTCACCAGAATGAACTCTTTGGTCAACACATATGGCGTGTTCACTACCTATCTGCTGATAAAGCCCAATACGCTCAAGTATGTAAACCAAAACCACTATATGTTCAACAACAGCGATGTTTGGTCGGACGAAGGACTCTACAAGGGATTCAACATTCCGTCTACATTGCTCTGTATGCAACCACACGCAAATAGCGAATACACCCAGGTTGTAACCTTGCTAACACCTATGCCACACTCGCAATACGAACGCTGGAGCAACACCCACTTGGGCAATCGTGGCGAGGAGTACAAGGAGTTCAAGGAGCAATTCAGCGAGGCAGTAATCGACTTCGCCTGCCAATTCTATCCCGATTTGCGTAACTACATTGATAGGGTATATACCGCATCGCCGTTGACATATCAAGAGTACACCTCCTCGCCCGATGGTTGTGCCTACGGCGTAGTGAAAGATTGTCGCAATCCGCTGGTTACGATGTTCCCAGCGCGAACTCGCATCTCCAACCTATTGCTTACAGGACAGAGTCTCAACATTCACGGTTGCATCGGAACGACCATCTCCTCGGCAGTAACTTGCTCGGAGATTGTGGGCAAAGAATACCTGGCGAAGAAAATTGGTGAGGCTTAAAAAAGAGAAATAATAGTCAAAAATATGATAAAAGATAGAGAACTCCATTTTCAGACTCCGCAAGAGATTAAGCAATTCCAAGAGGCGCGTCTCAAGGAGAGTTTGCAGTATGTGGCAGAAAACTCTCCGTTCTACAAGAGATTGTTTGCCGAGCACAACATAGATGTGTCGAAGATTGAGACCATCGAGGACTTGCAGTCGCTGCCAACCACCTCGAAGCACGACTTGCAAACTCACAACAACGACTTTCTCTGCGTTGCACCTATAGATGTTATTGATTATGTAACAACCTCGGGAACGCTGGGCGAGCCCGTTACTTTTGCCTTGACCGAGGGCGACCTACAACGCTTGTCGTACAACGAGGCGAGTTCGTTCACTATGGCGGGTTGCAACAAGGAGGATGTTATGCAGCTGATGACCACCATCGACCGTCGCTTTATGGCTGGTTTGGCGTACTTTATGGGAGCTCGCGAGTTGGGTTGCGCCATTGTGCGAGTAGGCAATGGTATCCCCGAGTTGCAGTGGGACACCGTTAAGCGCGTAAACTCGTCGGTGTGTATGGTTGTACCATCGTTCTTGATGAAGATGATAGAGTTTGCCGAGAAGAATGGTATCGACTATAACAACTCATCGCTCAAGCGAGCAATATGCATTGGCGAGGCACTGCGTATGCCGAATGGAGAGCTCACAACATTGGGTAAGCGCATCAACGAGAAGTGGCCTTCGCTCGAACTCTATTCGACCTACGCATCAACCGAGATGCAGACATCGTTCACAGAGTGCGCAATGCACAATGGCGGACACATTCCTGCAGACCTTATTATCGTGGAGTTGCTCGACGAGAGCGACAACCCCGTAGCAGATGGCGAGGCGGGCGAGGTAACAATCACCACACTCGGCATTGAGGGTATGCCATTGGTGCGATTCAAGACTGGAGATATATGTATCCGCACAAGTGAGCCTTGCGGTTGCGGTCGCAATAGCGCACGACTTAGTTCGGTTATAGGTCGCAAGGGTCAGATGATTAAGTTCAAAGGAACTACCATCTATCCACCTGTCTTGTTCGATATCTTGGACAATATCCCTGACGTAGACAACTACGTGGTCGAGGTCTTCACAAATTCGCTTGGCACCGACCAGATTCAGATTCGCATCGGCAGCAACAACCACTCAGAGGCGTTT
>JAZQWU010000098.1:0-4538 GCA_045632505.1 Alistipes sp.
CATCGACCACAACTGCTCTGTGATGTGCGGAGCAAACGGATTGAGGAGAATTGTGAGAGGCTCCAAAATCTCGCGCTTGTGGCACTCGCCCAACTCGTTCACGCAGATCATAAATGCTGCAACCGAGGTGTTGAACGAGAAGTTCTCGATATCCTCTCTAATTTTCTTGATAGTCTTGTGCAAGGTTTTGAGCTCCTTGTCGGTAGCCTTCTCGTCGGTTACTGCCCACTCGCCTGTGCGGGTGTGGAACAATCGCCAATACTTACGCAAGAACTTGTGAACACCGTCGATACCGTTGGTATCCCAAGGCTTCGACTGCTCCAATGGACCGAGGAACATCTCGTACATACGCAATGTGTCCGCGCCATACTGCTCTACGATGTAGTCTGGGTTTACGACGTTGAACATCGACTTCGACATCTTCTCAACAGCCCAACCGCAGATGTATTGGTCGTTCTCGAGAATGAACTCTGCATCAGCAAACTCAGGTCTCCAAGCGCGGAATGCCTCGAGGTCGAGAATGTCGTTCTTCACGATATTTACATCGACGTGAATCTCCTGTGTTTCGTACTCCTTGCGAAGGTTGAGCGACACAAACTTGTTTGTGCCAACTACGCGATATACGAAGTTAGAACGTCCCTGAATCATACCCTGGTTAACCAACTTGCGGAATGGCTCGCTCTCGCAAACATAACCCAAGTCGTAGAGGAACATATTCCAGAAACGCGAGTACATCAAGTGACCTGTTGCGTGCTCGATACCTCCGATATAGAGGTCTACGCTACGCCAGTACTCGTTTGCCTCCTTCGATACGAGAGCCTCCGAGTTGCGAGGGTCCATATAGCGGAGGTAGTATGCCGACGAACCTGCAAAACCTGGCATTGTCGAGAGTTCATACTCCCAACCCTCTACGCGTGCCAATGGTGGCTCGCCCTGCTCGGTAGGACCGAAGTTCTCGATTGGTGGCAATGTGAGAGGCAACTCGCTCTCGTCGAGAGGGAGAGCAATATCGCCCTTATAGCGAATTGGGAATGGCTCGCCCCAGTAACGCTGACGAGAGAATATAGCGTCACGCAAACGATAGTTTACGAGTTTCTTTCCAAGACCGCGCTTTTCAACCTCAGCGAACATCTCGACGATAGCAACCTTAACATCCTTGCCGTTGAGGAAGTCCGAGTTGATGAGGCAACCCTCCTTTGCGTCGTACGACGACTCCTCGAGGTTACCACCCTCGACTACTGGCACGATATCCAAGCCGAAGTGGCGAGCGAAGGCGTAGTCACGCGAGTCGTGTGCAGGAACGGCCATAATAGCACCTGTTCCGTAGCCTGCCAACACATAGTCCGAAGCGTAGATAGGAATACGCTTGCCGGTGAATGGATTTGTTGCATATGCGCCAGTGAACACACCGCTCACGCGCTTTGTCTCGGCAATACGCTCACGCTCCGAACGCTTCTTTGTCTGCTCGATATAAGCCTCGACAGCCTCCTTCTGCTCGGCGGTGGTCATATCTGCAATCCACTCGTGCTCTGGTGCAACAACCATAAAGGTTACACCAAAGATTGTGTCAGGGCGTGTGGTGAAGATTTCCAACTTGCGAGTCTCGCCATTTGCCATCTCGGCATCGAAGAATACCTGAGCACCCTCCGAACGACCAATCCAGTTGCGCTGAATCTCCTTCAACGACTCGCTCCACTCGAGCGAATCCAAGCCGTCGAGCATACGCTGTGCGTAGGCAGTAACGCGGAGCAACCACTGCTTCATTCGCTTCTGCTCAACAGGGTGACCACCACGAACCGACAAACCATCCTTAACCTCGTCGTTAGCGAGTACGGTGCCGAGTGCAGGGCACCAGTTCACCATAGTGTCGGCACGGAATGCAAGGCGGTAGTTCTGCAACACCTGCTCCTTCTCAGCCTCGCTCTTTGCGTTCCACTCCTCAGCCGAGAAAGTCAACTCGGTTGAGCAAGCAGCGGTGATACCCTCAGTACCCTTCTGCTCGAAGTGTGCCACGAGGTCAGCGATAGGCTCAGCCTTCTGCGATGCGGTGTTATAGTAATGAGCGAACATCTTGAGGAATGCCCACTGTGTCCACTTATAGTACTCTGGCTCGCAGGTGCGCACCTCGCGACTCCAGTCGTACGAAAAACCAATCTTGTCCAACTGCTCACGATAACGAGCAATGTTCTGCTCGGTAGTTACTGCTGGGTGCTGCCCTGTCTGGATAGCATACTGCTCCGCTGGCAAACCGAATGCGTCGTAGCCCATTGGGTGCAATACGTTGTACCCGCACAAGCGCTTGTAGCGCGAATAGATGTCTGATGCGATATATCCGAGTGGGTGTCCCACGTGCAAACCTGCTCCCGATGGATAAGGGAACATATCCAATACATAGAACTTAGGTCGCGAGTTGTCAACATCCACTTTGTAGATGCCACGCTCCTTCCACTCCTGTTGCCATTTGGCTTCAATCTCTTTGAAATTGTATTCCATTTCTTACTTGTTTTATATTGTTTTTGTTATCTCTTTGCTTTTTTCGTGTTCGCACTCTTTGGCATTGCTGATGGATTTTTGTCAGCTTCAAGCGCTCCCTTAATAGCCTTTAGTTACCCTTAATAACCCTTAATTTTGTTGCGCCTTGACCACCTTCGGAGTCTGCATTGCTCGTCGCGTGCGCTCTTGCGCGTGCGTTCAACCGCCAAAGATAGTGAAAAAAGTTGAGAGTTTCGACCGCGAGTTGAGAAAAAATTCTTAATTTTGTCAAAAGCAATATCTAAAACCTTAAAATTATGAGAAAAATTACAGCATTTTGGGTGCTTGTATTTGCCGCTATGGCATCGGCTCAAGCACAGAGTGTAGTCAAGGAGTTGACTATCAAAAGTGAGATTCTTGGAGTGGAGAAAACCTACTCGGTTTACCTCCCTGATGGATACAGAAAAACGGGCGAAAAATACCCTGTTCTCTACCTCCTTCACGGAGCGTGGGGAACCAACAGTTCGTGGGTGCGAGCCGAGGGTGAAAGAGGTGGAAATGTGCAGGCAATAGCCGATGCCGCTATCGCAAAAGGCGAGGCAAAAAAGATGATTATCGTGATGCCTGATGCACGTGGTGTGGGCGAGCGAAATGGCGGTAAAAATATGGGTTATTTCAATGTCGAAAATTGGAACTATATGGACTTCTTCTTTCAGGAGTTCATTCCTCATATCGATAAGAAATTCAACACTATAGCATCAAAGGAGGGCCGCGCAATCGCTGGCCTTTCGATGGGTGGCGGTGGCTCGTTCGTTTACGCTCAAAGACACCCAGAAATGTTCAACGCTGCATACTCTACAAGTGGTCTTCTCGACCACCGTTATCGCCCTAATAAAGTGCGTAGTTATGAGAATATCGGATGGTACTGGTCGGTGGCTGTAACATCGCCTGTGGAGTACCTCCGAAATGCCTCTGCCGAGGATCTCGAAAAACTCCGTTCTGTACGTTGGATGCTCGACTGCGGAGATGACGATGGAATCATCTCTACCAACCTCGATTTCTATATCGAAATGAGGCGCGAGAAGGTGCCTGTTGAGTTCCGCGTTCGCAACGGAAAACACAACTGGGCGTTCTGGCGCGAGTCGTTGCCTTTAATCCTTAATTTCTCGTTCCAGTAAAAAGGCATATTGCACAACTCTTTTTGCACAAATCTGCGGACGGCGAGATGCTCACATACGTCATAGTATGCTGCGCTCTCGCCGCCTTGCTTTGTACAAAAATAGCAGTACACTATGCCTTTTTAGAGGGCGTGGGATGGTGGGTGTTCCTATTTTATTTATATAGAGGTGATTGAAGGTAATTAGCGGCTATTAGGGGTTATTAGGGAATTTAGAGAGATTAAAGAGTTTAGCGAGTTGAGCAATTCTCCTTAATCTCTTTAAATTCACTATGTCGCTAATCCGCCCTAATGCCCCTAATATCCTCTAATAGCCCCTAATTACCCTCACTTTTTTCAAATTTTTTAGGATATGCCTGTCGATTGTTAATAACTCGCAAAAATCGCAAATGTGTAAATTTTCAAACGTCTATAAATCAATGTGTTACAAAATGAGTAATAAGCGCGCCTTATTTTGTAGGAGAAAACATAAGAAAAAAGAATAAGAATGGCGTCGAAAATGGGCTAAAATGCTGAAAAATCGGGGAAAAATGGAGAAAAAAAGTGGCATATATATATTGTAATCCCAAAAAAATGCTTACCTTTGCGGGCCTTTTGGCACAAAGAAATAGAGATTTGGGGCGTAAAACCCCCGTGATTATTAACAAATTAAAGGTTTAAAATGCCAACAATTCAACAGTTAGTTCGTAGCGGCCGTACCAAGATGGAGGACAAGTCAAAGTCTCCAGCATTGGCTGCGTGTCCGCAGCGCCGTGGTGTTTGTACTCGTGTATACACCACTACGCCTAAGAAGCCAAACTCGGCTATGCGTAAGGTTGCGCGTGTAAGATTGACCAATGGCAAGGAGGTCAACGCCTATATCCCTGGAGAAGGCCACAACTTGCAGGAG
>JAZQWU010000099.1:0-4671 GCA_045632505.1 Alistipes sp.
TTCGATGCGCCCTACAAAAATGCAGTGAAGATAACCTTTCTATCGTGGTTGAGCGGTAGCACGAAGCTCTCCTACGAGCGTGCCTTTCCGCAGTCCAAGCAGGCAGGTGAAATATGCGCCAGCGTTATCTGCGCGGGCTACGACAAGTACAAGAACGATCCTCTCGGTTTTACACTCCGCTACGGACACAAGTTCTTCGTTGCCGGTTACAAGGAGGAGCGCCCACTGATGGGATTCTATCTCCGTCCCGAGGTAATATACTCGCACTATAACTACACCTCAACAAGCGGTGACAGACGGCCTGTGCGTATGGGTTCGATACTCGGTTCGTTTGGTTATCAGCTCTGCCTAAAGCGCTTTGTAGCAGATGCTTGGGTGGGTGCAGGTTATTGCGGCGGCAAGATGGCCGAAACGGGTTACTACCACGGCTTCCAGACCTTCGATTGGTTGGGTAAGAATGTAGCTTTGAGCTTCAGCATCCGCCTCGGTATGATGTGGTAGAAGAGATAAAACGAAATACTTGAATTAACCTTTAAAATAAAAAACAGTATGAAAAAATTAGCAATTTTAGCTATCGCACTCCTGGGTGTAATCACCGCGAGTGCACGACCAATCTGCGGAGCAGAGCGCATTGATGTTTGGAAGCCTATTTTGAAGGACAAGAAGGTCTGCGTATTGACCAACTATTCGGCACTCTTGGGCAAGGATTACAAGCGCCACCTCATCGATGTAATGTTGGAGGAGGGTATAAATCTCGTAGCTATCGCTACCCCGGAGCACGGATTGAGCGGTAAAGCCGATGCAGGTGCGAAGGTTAGCTCTTCGACCTACGAGAAGAACGGCGTAAGCATTCCTATTTGGTCGCTCTATGGCAAGAATCGCAGAATGTCTGTGGAGTTGGCAAAGCAGTTCGATGTCTTGGTATTCGATATCCAGGATGTGGGCGTGAGATTCTTCACCTACTATGTGACTATGCTCTACACCTTCGATGCACTTGCTCAAGAGGGTAAGAAGCTCGTAATTTTAGACCGACCAAACCCTAACGGAATGTATTGCGACGGCCCAATTCTCGATATGAAGCGTGCTTCATTTGTGGGTGCATTGCCAATCCCTGTAGTACACGGCTTGACTATGGGCGAGCTTGCAAATATGGCTGTAGGCGAGGGTTGGTATCCGAAAATCGATATCGAGGTTGTAAAGTGTAAGAACTACACCCACCAGACCCGCTACCAGTTGCCAATCAAGCCGGGTCCAAATGTACGCACTATGCAGGCGGTATACCTTTACCCTTCTTCGTGCTTGATCGAGGGTACAGTATTCTCGGAGGCTCGAGGCACCGAGTTTGGTTTCGAGGCTTACGGACACCCTGATATTAAGCCTACAGGCTTCTCGTACACTCCACGCTCTATCGAGGGTGCAACCAACCCGAAGCACCTCAACAAGTTGTGCCACGGCGTAGACCTCCGCAACATCCCGAAGGAGCAGATTATCAAGGAGGGCTTCACTCTCAAGTATGTAATCGATGCCTACAACAAGTTCGGTGGTGGCGAGGAGTTCTTCGGCAAGAAGAAGTACCACTTTATGCGTTTGGTAGGTGCAGACTATGTCTACGATATGATTATGGCGGGTAAGTCGGCTGATGAGATTAAAGCTATGTGGCAAAAGGAGTTGGAGGAATACAAAGTATTACGCAGAAAATATTTACTCTACAAAGAGTAAAAGGTCACATATTTTGATTACCTTTGCACCCTATGATTGATAGAGATACCGTAGATAGAATCTATGCCGCGGCAGATATTGTCGAGGTGATTAACGACTATATCACGCTCAAGAAAAAGGGCGTGAACTACCAGGCGTGTTGTCCGTTCCACAACGAGAAGACGCCTTCGTTTGTTGTATCCCCATCGAAAGGTGTGTTCAAGTGCTTCGGTTGCGGTAAGGGCGGTAATGCCGTATCGTTCGTTAAGGAGCACGAAAATGTAAGTTATGCCGAGGCGTTAAAAATCGTTGCCAAGAAGTATGGCATCGAGATTAAGGAGCGCGAGGAGACTGAAGAGGATAAGATTCGCAGCAACAACCGCGAGAGTATGTTTACGCTCAACTCGTGGGCATCGGATTACTTCGCAAATACACTCCACAACACCGACGAGGGCGTAAGCATCGGTCTTTCCTACTTCCGTCAGCAACGAGGATTCTCGGAGGCAACAATCAAGAAGTTCGGACTCGGATATTGCCCTGGCGGAGGCAGCAAGATGACGCAGGATGCAATACGCGCAGGCTACAAGGAGGAGTTTCTCCTCTCGACAGGTCTTTCGATTAAGAGCGAGCGCGACGGCTCATTGTTCGACCGCTATCGTGAGCGCGTAATGTTCCCCGTACACAATGTGTCGGGACGTATCGTAGCGTTTGGTGGTCGTACGCTCCGCACCGACAAGAAGGTTGCTAAGTATCAGAACTCGCCAGAGAGCGAAATCTATAGCAAGAAGAACGAGATTTACGGTTTGTTCTTCTCGAAGAAGGCTATCCAGCAACAGAACTACGCCATTATGGTGGAGGGTTACACCGACGTTATCTCGATGCACCAGTCGGGCGTAGAGATCGTGGTGGCATCGTCGGGAACATCGCTCACCACCGAGCAGATTAAGCTCTTGGCGCGTTTCACACGAAATATCACCGTAATGTACGATGGCGACTCGGCGGGTATCAAGGCGTCGTTGCGCGGTATTGATATGATTCTCAAAGAGGGACTCAATGTTCGCATTGTCCTTCTGCCCGAGGAGCACGATCCCGATTCGTTTGCTCGCACCCATAGTGCCACCGAGGTACACGACTACATCAAGCAGAATAGTCAGGATTTCATCTCGTTCAAGGCGAAGTTGTTGCTTGCAGATGCTGGCAACGACATCTCGTTACGAGGCGATGTAATCCGCGATATGACCGCCTCGATAGCGGAGATTCCAGACGCTATTCAGCGCACGCTCTACATCAAGGAGTGCGCAAAGATTATGGATATCAGCGTGGAGGACCTCACGCGCGACGTGGCAAAGCGAAGAATGAACTCATTGGGCGACAAGGAGGCAAGCGACTTTGTGCAACGCGAGAGTCGTCGCTACTGGCAACGTCGCGAGGAGCAACCAGCACCAAGCGAGGAGGGCGAGCACTTCGGTAACCTCACCGCAGGAAGTAGCATTGACACCATTGAGAGGGAGTTGATTTACTACCTGATTGTTCACGGCACGAAGGATTACGAGTTCCGCGAGGGTCGCAACCTCATTCCGATGAATGTTGCCGAAACCATCCTCGACGAGATCGCAATGGACGATATGCACTTCCACAACAGTGTCTACGAGAAGATTTATCAGCTCTACAGCAAAGCGCACAAGGAGGGTCGCGCACTCGACCCACTCGAGCTGACTATGAATAACGACGACCTCGAGGTGTGCAACGCAGCAACAGACCTATTGTTTATTGACGACCAATACTCCGAGAGTGAGATTTGGGAGAAGAAGGAGGTACACTCCGCAACCGAATCGGAGGTGCTTGGCAAGGGGGTTCCAAAGGCGGTGCAGCTCTTCAAGACCAAGTTCGTGACGGGAATGATTGCCCAACTACAGACGCGACTCGAGGATGCAAACATCACCGAGGAGGAGGAGTTGGAAATCGCAATGGAGATGGTTCGCCTCAACCGACTGAGAACTATACTTGCGAAGAAGACAAATCGTTTGACTATCTAAATAACAAAGGATGCTCAATTGAGCATCCTTTATCATTCATCCACTCCTTAAGAAATTATATTAAGCGTAACACAGAAATCACTTTGTTAGACAGATCTATTTAGATAGGTCAAAATCCATTATCAACGGATGATGATCTGACGGCTCATAAAAACTCGAACAGTAAGTACTCTTTGCCGTAGATGCTACCCACGCATCAACCAATGTCATTGAGAGATCCATCATATCGTACATTGCTGGCGAGGCATACATAATATCTATGCGTCGTCCGCTTGCGGTGGTCGCCATAAAGCAACCTGGATAGCGACTAACGATAACATCCTTCAAATCGGTTTGGCTCGCTATTAAGTCGTGAACAAGGAACTTTGTCGAGTTGGTGTCGTAGTCATAATACCAATTATCTACTCGCGCAACCGCATTCGTATCGCCACCGATGAGCCAATACTTTTCACCTGCATACTGCGAATTATTGATGGTCTGGTCAATGATATATTGCATCTCGAACTCGCGATACAAGTCACCCTCATTGTTCGCTTTACTCTCTTCCTGCTCGGCTGATGGCGCACCATATCTATACGCCTGTGGCCACATATGCATCGTTACGATATTTATCTTTTTGCCATTCACGGTGATGGTGAAGTGACCCGCACCGTGCGCGATTGGTTTTCCCGACACATTCGTATTTGTAATGCGCTGCACCACCTCTATCGGATATTTCGAGGTGACAGTCTGAGGGTAATTATCGCGATTTCCTCCTACTGCAAAATAGGTATGTCCATAACGTTTACAGAGTTTACCCCATCCATCAGGCAGATATTTCGACGACGCTGCACTATTGGTCTTATCCTTATATATGGTTTCCGACTCGCACCACACGCACACATCCGCATCCCAACGCTTCGCCCACGCAACAAAGTTGTCGTAGTTGTTGTGCTGG
>JAZQWU010000100.1:0-3280 GCA_045632505.1 Alistipes sp.
CCATTCAAGCGAGTGAACGGCATAATTGTCGCGTGGTGAGGTGAGATGCCGCTGTCGGCATTAGTGCAGTACTCCTGACCACGGCAAGCTTCATTGCCGATAAGGTTTGGATAGGTACGGCACAAGCCCGTAGGACGTATAGCCTCGTGAGCATTAACCATAATCTTATGCTTGGCAGCCTCCTTCACGGCGTAGAGGTAGTGGTTAACCATAAACTGGCCGAAGTGGTGCTCGCCCAACGGCTGAATATCGCCAACATAACCACTCTTTACAGCGGTGTAGCCGTGCTTATTCATAAACGAATAGGCCTGCTCCATATGACGCTCGTAGTTGCGAATTGACGACGAAGTTTCGTGGTGCATCATAAGGCGCACACCCTTAGAGTGAGCATACTTATTGAGCATCTCCACGTCGAAATCAGGATATGGAGTCATAAAGTCAAACACATAGTCCTTCTTCATACCAAACCAATCCTCCCAGCCGATATTCCAGCCCTCGACCAATACTTGGTCGAAGCCGTGCTTTGCTGCGAAGTCGATATAACGCTTTACATTCTCGTTGTTTGCGCCGTGGCTTGGGCGTGGCGTAGCCTTTGTGTAGTCATCAACGCCGAGTTTTACGCCATTGAACGACTTGGTGTAGCTCCAGCTGCTCTTGCCGAGCATCAACTCCCACCAAATACCGATATACTTTACTGGCTTAATCCACGAAGTATCCTCCAATGCACAAGGCTCATTCAAGTTCAAAATGAGGTTTGATGCGAGCATTTTGCACGCACTATCAGTAACCTGTACCGTGCGCCAAGGCGAGTGGCAAGGAGCCTGCAACCAACCCTTATAGCCGAGTGCATCGGGTGTAAGGTGCGAGGTAAAGACATTGGTCTTGTCGTTCAACTCGAGGTGCATACACGAATAGTCGACAAGTGCCGCCTCGTGGATGTTGATATACAAGCCATCATCCGAACGCAACTGCAACGATGTCTGCACGCCTGTAGGCGAGAAGATATCAACCTGCGCTCTACCCACATTCTCGCTCACGCTCTTCATACAACTACGAATCTCACTCATTCGCGAAGCCTCGTACTGATACTCCTGCGTAGCGTAACAACCTGGAATCCAGTAAGCCATATGGTCGCCCGTCATCGCAAACTCTGTATACTCCTCCTTGATTACAAAGTATGCGAGTTTCTTCGACTTCTGCGCTGGGAACTCATAGCGGAATCCCAAGCCATCGTCGTAGATGCGGAAGCGGATATTAACCAAGAATCCTCGCTCGTCGCGACACAACTTAACGAGCAACTCGTTGTAGTGGTTGCGAATTTTGCTATTCTCTCCCCACACCGGAGTCCACGTTTCGTCGAAGGTCGCGCACTCGGTACCAAGCAACGAAAACCCCTCACGCATCGAATAGATTGGACGCTCGGGTCTTACGGCATACGAGCCGTAGGTTGCGTAGGCATTATCCACAAACTCAAATCCGAGTCGCGAAGGTTTCACCACTTCCTTGCCTTTGTAAGTCAAGGTGTAGGTTGGCACTCCCCCATCAGCAAGGCTAAATGTTGCTACAAGATTGCCATCAGGCGATGTTATTTTCTGAGCAAAAGTCGTAAGGGCACAAAGTACCCCTACGACAATCATTAGTATTTTCTTCATCTGTTATTATTCTGCTTTTGTTGAACAGTAGAGGCAACGATGCACGCCACCGTCTGCCAAGTAGAATTTGTACTCTACACCCTCGTTGTTGCAGATACACTTCTTGTTTGGACATACCAAGCCCTCTACATCTACAACCTCGTAGTTGTGAAGCGGCTCTGCGCCCTCCTCTGCCCACTTCAAGAGAGTGTAAATAAGCGCCATACGCACAAACTTACCATTCTCCACCTGACGGAAATATGCAGCGCGAGGGTCGGCATCTACCTCCTTAGTAATCTCATTTACGCGTGGGAGCGGATGCAATACAGCCATCTTCTCCTTCGCCAATGCCATCTTCTCAGTATCGAGAATGTAGCAATCCTTCACACGCTCATACTCAGCCTTGTCCGAGAAACGCTCCTGCTGAACGCGAGTCATATAGAGGATATCCAACTCGCCCATAACCTCCTCGAGGGTCGATACCTCGCGGTACTCGATGCCATTCTTCTCGCAGATGTCGTGCTTGATATAGTCTGGCAAGCGGAGTGTGTCAGGCGAGATAAGAACGATCGTTGTTCCCTCGTAGCGCGACAATGCCTTAATCAACGAGTGAACGGTACGACCATAGAGCAAATCACCGCAGAAACCTATTGTGAGGTTATCGAGATGTCCCAACTCGCGAGTAATGGTCAAAAGGTCGGTCAAAGTCTGTGTAGGGTGAGCGTGTGCGCCGTCACCTGCGTTGATGATAGGCACGCGCGATACTGTCGAAGCATCGAGCGGAGCACCCTCAATGTGGTGACGCATAGCGATAATATCTGCAAAGCAACCCACTACACGAACTGTATCTTCTACGGTTTCACCTTTGCTAACTGACGAAGAGTTAGCATCCGAAAAGCCGAGTACATTACCGCCCAACTCCATCATTGCTGCGGTAAAACTCAAACGAGTACGAGTTGAAGGCTCATAGAAGAGAGTAGCCAACTTTTTACCCTTGCACACCTCGCTATATTTCGAGCGATTTGCTATAATATCCAAACCTAAAGCAACAATCTCATCAGTCTCTTTGCGAGTAAGGTCGGTAGGATCAGTCAAATGTCTCATAAAATCTTTGATTTTATTCGCCTTAATTGACAATTGATAGTTGACAATTGACAATTAAAGGATTTTTATTCTTTTTTTTATATTTATACGATTGATAATCAATAATTCTCAATTATCAATTTTCAATTCTCAATTTGAGAGGTGGATTACTTAATCCAACTCTCATCGCTTGGGTTGTTGCGGAATGCAAGGATACGCTCCTTCCACTCTGGTGCGATATAACCCTCCTCTGCTGCAACCTCTACGAGTGCGTCGAGATTCGACAATGAGTAGTTTACGGTGTTAGCAGCCTCGATGCGCTCTGCGCCACGTTTCATACCGTATGTAAAGATGCTCACGATGCCCAAAACATCAGCACCTTCCTCACGCAAAGCCTCTACAACCTCGATGCACGAGCCACCGGTCGAAATCAAGTCCTCGACAACAACAACCTTCTGTCCTGCCTCCAACTTACCCTCGATACGGTTTGTACGACCGTGGTCCTTCGCACCGCTACGAACATAACCCATTGGAAGGTCCAAAATTGTAGCTACGATAGCTGCGTG
>JAZQWU010000101.1:0-17103 GCA_045632505.1 Alistipes sp.
CAGGCGTACCGTTGGATGTTGTTGCTGCCATCGTGGGACACGGAAGCAGTGCAATGACCCGTCATTATGCTCATATTTCGGCAGAAGCCAAAAAAAATGCCGTAAAAACGCTCCCGATTTTAACCATTCCTTCTGAAAACATGGATTTGCGGAAGATTTTGATTGAAAAGGTCTCCGGGCTGTCTGACGCACAAATTCAACAGCTTCTTGCCAAGATTAGTTGATTTTCTCTTTTTTGCTTTTACGCGTTTCTTTTTTTACGAGTGCGGTATTGTAGAATATGAAGGCTACCGACAAGGAGCTTAAGACCTTGCACAAGACTATTAAGAAGATTCGCGAGGATATCGAGAACTTCTCGTTCAACACCTCGGTTGCTGCATTTATGATTTGCGTAAACGAGTTGGGCGAGTGCCACAAGCGCGAAATCTTGGAGCCACTCACCATCCTCCTCAACCCATTTGCTCCGCACATCACAGAGCAGTTGTGGTCGATGCTCGGTCACGAGGATAGCGCGTGCGACGCTTCGTACCCAGTATGCGAGGAGAAGTTCTTGGTGGAGAGCGCATTCGAGTACCCAGTAATGATTAACGGAAAGCTCCGCTTCAAGCAGGAGTACCCACTCACAACCTCACCAGCTGACATCCAGGCTGACATCGTCACCAAGGAGGAGGCTCAGAAGTGGTTGGAGGGTGCTGCTCCGAAGAAGATTATCGTGGTACCAGGCAAGATTATCAACATCGTAAAATAATTGATAATTGAAAATGGACAATTGACAATTTTTGAATAAATAATAAATAAAAAATTCCTTAATTATCAATTGTCAACTGTCAATTGTCAATTCAATAAAACTATACTACTATGAAAAAACTTTTAACATTGGTGCTTGCTCTCGGATTCGTGTTCGGAGCATCAGCACAAAAGACCGTCACACTTCAGGGTGACCACGAAACGGTGCGCTTGTGGGATAACACCACCGCCAAGTATTCGAATCATCAGACCAAGGATGAGCAGTTCCGCCGCAACAAGAAGTATTCGATGATTAACACTTCGTCGTGCGAGCTCTACATCTACAAGGCTGACCCTGCAAAGAATCAGGGCGTAGCAATCTGTATGTACCCAGGAGGTGGCTTCACAAGCCTTAACTTCAGCATCTCGAGCGCAAAGTGGTACGCTTCGCAGGGTATCACCGCCGTTCTCGTTAAGTATCGCTTGCCAAATGGCTACAAGGATGCGATGCTCGAGGATGCATTCGGCGCAGTGCGTTACATCCGCACCCGTACCGACCTCGGCGTAGACCCAAAGAAGGTGGGTGTCACAGGCTCGTCGGCAGGTGGCTGCCTCACAGCGTTGGTGTCGAACTTGATGCCAGACGAGGAGAAGCCAGCATTCGCCATTCCGCTCTACGGCTCGATGGTACGCACCGAGTTCTACGCAGGCAATAAGGCGAACTACGCACTCCTTGGCGAGGATTTCACTTGGCAGGATGCAATCGACTGGTCGGTACAAAATATGGTTACACCTAATACTCCGCCGACACTCCTCTTCTTGTGCGACGACGACAAGGTGGTATTGCCATATAGCTCGGTTGTATACTACGAGGCGTTGATTCGTCAGGGCGTGAAGGCTTCGATGCACATCTTCCCTGAGGGTGGTCACAGCCTCAAGAAGGCAACAAAGGAGCAGCGTGCCTTGACTCTCGATTGGCTCGATTGGTTGGGCTTACACATCAAAAAATAGCAGACTATGAGAAGAATTTGCGCAATAATACTCTCGGCTCTGACACTTTCGTCGGTATCGGCACAAAAGACCATATCGTACGAGGGTGCAGACGAGATTGTGCGCCTCTGGGATAACACCACAGCCAAGACCTCGAATCACGAAACTCGTGACGAGGCGTGGAAGAAGAAGAACTCGATATGGCGAACATCGTCGTGCGAGCTCTACATCTTCAAGGCTGACGCCGCGAAGAATACGGGCGTGGCAGTGGCAATCTACCCAGGTGGCTCATACACAAACCTCAACCTCAACATCTCGCTTGCGCAGTGGTACGCCGCGCAGGGTATCACCGCCGCGATTGTGAAGTATCGCCTTCCGAATGAGGGTCACATCGAGGCTACACTCGAAGATGGCATAGGCGCAGTGCGCTACCTCCGTACTCGCGCAGACCTCGGCATCGACCCGAAGAAGGTGGGTGTAACGGGCTCGTCGGCAGGTGGCCACCTCACAACTTGGGTATCGAATGCGATGCCTGACGAGGAGAAGCCAGCCTTTGCAATTCCAATCTACGGATGGATTAAGCTCTACGAGAGTCGTTCGGGTGCTGCAGATAAGGCACTCATTCAACTCTTTGGCAAGGGTTACAACTCGCAGAAGCCGATTGACCTCTCGACACACCTGATGGTGAGCAAGACTACCCCACCGACTATGTTGCTCCTCTGCGACGACGACCCATTGGTGCCGTCGACAGACTCCGCGGAGTACTACGAGGCGTTGATTCGCCACGGCGTGAAGGCTTCTTTGCACATCTTCCCATTCGGAGGACATAGTGTCCGCAAGCACGACGCCGAGTATAAGCCATTGATTCTCGATTGGCTCAAATATCTCGGTTTAATTTAGTAAATAGTTGACTATGAAGAGATTATACACCATCGTACTTTCGCTCTTTGCGCTCGCCTTCGCCTCGGCTCAGCAGACCGTATCGTTGGAGGGTGCAGATGAAACTGTACGCTTGTGGGATAACACCTCGGCGCAGTTCTCGAATCACCAGACTCGCGACGAAAAGTTCAGCAACAAGAAGCACACGTCGATGCAGTACACATCATCGTGCGAGCTCTACATCTTCAAGGCAGCGGCCGAGAAGAACTGCGGCATCGCGGTTGTGATTTGCCCAGGCGGAGCCTATAGCAAACTTGGATTCGACATTCCGTTGGCGAAGTGGTATGCTTCGCAGGGTGTAACAGCAGCGTTGCTGAAGTATCGCCTGCCGAACGGACACAAGGAGGCGATGCTCGAGGATGCTACGGGCGCAGTGCGCTACCTTCGCACACGCACCGACCTCGGCATCAACCCTTCGAAGGTTGGTATCAGCGGCAACTCGGCAGGTGGTCACCTCGCGGCGTGGACATCAAACATTATGGCAGACGAGGAGAAGCCAGCATTTGCGGTACTTCACTACCCAGCCATAGACCGTGTGTCGCCATACTACATCAAGTCGAAGGAGAACAACACCAACATCCTAGGTGCCGATTTCACGTTGCAGCAAGCGACCGACATCTCGGCGCAGAATATGGTGTCGAGAACTACTCCACCAACCTTGATTATGTTGTGCGACGACGACATCGTTGTTCCGCCAACAAGCCCGGTGGCATACTACGAGGCTTTGCTTCGATATGGCGTGAAGGCTTCGATACACATCTTCCCGAAGGGTGGACATAGTCTCAAGAAATATATTCCCGAGCGCAACACCATCATCACCGATTGGCTCGAGTGGCTCGGATTGACAAATAAATAAGCAAACAAAACAATTAAAAACACAATACTATGAAACGAATTGTAATTTCAATGGCAGTTATCGCAGGTGCTATCCTTTCGGCATCGGCACAGAAGACCTTCGTGGATCTCCCTTGCAACGCAGACAAGACCATCAAGGTTTGGAACAACAGCAAGGCTCCACACTCGAACGAGGAGAAGAAAGACGAAACCTTCGACAAGAAGGAGGGTGTTCTCCGCAACACTTCGGAGACCGTATTCTACCTCTACCAGGCTGATGCAAGCATCGCTACTGGTCAGTCGGTAGTGATTCTCCCAGGTGGCGGCTATGGCGCAGTATGCATCGGTCGCGAGGGTTTCAAGTTGGCTGAGTACTTCAAGAGCCTCGGCATCACCGCTTTGGTTGTTAAGTATCGCCTTCCAAACGATGGTCACAAGGAGGTACCACTCGAGGATGCACAGGAGGGTTTGCGCTATCTCCGCAAGAATGCGAAGAAGTTGGGCATCGACCCTGCAAAGGTGGGTGTTGTAGGTTCGTCGGCAGGTGGTCACCTCGCTGCAACCGTTTCGACATTCACTCCAGATGCTGAGAAGCCAGCATTCGCAGTGCTCTTCTACCCAGTTATCTCGGGCGAGACTTGTATGACTCATCAGAACACTTACAACCGCCTCTTGAAAAAGAATGCTGCACCATACTTGCGCGAGAAGTACTCGCTCGACAAGCAGGTGTCGCCAACTACACCAAAGACAATCTTGCTCCTCAGCTCGGATGACAAGACCGTGCCAGCAGTGAACTCGGTTCTCTACTACAAGGCGCTCAAGCACTACGGTGTAGATGCTACAATGCACATCTACCCTTCGGGTGGTCACGGCTGGGTTGGTCGCGACGAGTTCCGCTACACCAAGGATTGGCAGCACCAGCTCAAGCGTTGGTTGACATTCATCAACAAGGAGTAACGCTATGAAACGCCTGTTTTTGATTATGACTCTACTTGTGGCATCGGCAGCATCGGCAAAGGAGCAGAAGGAGACTCGTTACTTCCAGGACGAGACCATCGTCATCTGGAACAACGACAAGGCTCCTCACTCGAATGGCTTGACTGGCGAAGCGTACGACGATAAGCCACACCGCTTGGTCAATGTCACCGAGGCGGTGATGTATGTCTACCACGCCGACAAGGCAACGGCTACGGGACAAGCCGTAGTAATCTGCCCAGGTGGAGGCTACGCCAAGCTCTCGATGGACCAGGAGGGCTATATGATGGCGCAGTGGCTCGCAAAGAATGGCATCACCGCCGTTGTATTGCAGTACCGCTTGCCAAATGGTCACCGCGAGGTGCCTCTCGAGGATGCTGTGGAGGCTATCCGCATCGTACGCAAGAAGGCTAAGAAGTGGGGCGTAGACCCTGAGAAGGTGGGTATTATGGGATTCTCGGCAGGTGGACACCTAGCCGCTTCGGCATCGAATCTGCCCGAGGTGAAGGATAGACCAAACTTCTCGATTTTGTTCTACCCTGTGCTTACAGCAAACGACTTCACCAGCCACAAAGGCTCGTTCCGCAATCTCCTCGGCAAGAAGCACTCTGAGGCGGAGGCTGACGAGTGGGCTATGGATAAGGTGGCAAGCGAGACCACACCTCCAACCATCCTTATCTTGAGCGATGACGACACCACCGTACCTGCGGCGGGCGCAGCGATATACTACGCAGCATTGCGCTACAATGGCGTGAAGGCTTCGATGTATGTCTTCCCTACGGGAGGTCACGGCTGGGGCAATTATGACACCTTCTCATACCAGAAGGAGTGGCAACACTTGTTGCTTCGCTGGTTGAACGAATTGAAGTAATACGATTACAACTATTTTTTTACAATAAAAAGCTAATGGCCAATGGCTAATAGCTAAAAGCAAATATTTTTTTATGGCAGAAAGTTCAATTTTGATGCGACTTGATGGTTTGAAAATCAAGTATGAGGAGTTGGGACAGAAGTTGACCGACCCTGAAGTGATTTCGGATGTCAAGGCGTTTGTACAGTACAACAAGGAGTATAAGGAGTTAGAGCCTATCATCGAGACCTCGGAGCGTTTCCGCAAGGCTATTCAGGCGTTGTCGGACGCGAAGGACATCCTTGCAAACGAGAAGGACGAGGAGTTCCGCGAGATGGCGCGTATGGAGATTGCCGAGCTCGAGCCAGCAATCGAGCAGATGGAGGAGGAGATTAAGTTGCTCCTTATCCCGAAAGACCCACAGGATGGCAAGAATGCCGTACTCGAGATTCGTGGTGGTACCGGTGGCGACGAGGCTGCACTCTTTGCAGGTGACTTGTTCCGTATGTACACCAAGTATATCGAGTCGAAGGGCTGGCGTTACGAGGTGACATCTTTCTCGGAGGGTGTTGTAGGTGGCTACAAGGAGGTTATCCTCAAGGTTACTGGCGACAGCGTATATGGCACCTTGAAGTATGAGTCGGGCGTACACCGCGTGCAGCGCGTGCCACAGACCGAGACCCAGGGACGTGTTCACACCTCGGCAGCTTCGGTAGCCGTTTTGCCTGAGGCTGACGAGTTCGACTGCGAGGTTTCGTGGAACGATATTCGCAAGGATATCTTCTGTGCATCGGGTCCTGGTGGTCAGTCGGTAAATACCACCTATTCGGCTATCCGACTCACCCACATCCCTACTGGTATCGTCGTGCAGTGTCAGGACCAGAAGTCGCAGATTAAGAATACTGAGAAGGCATTCGAGGAGTTGCGTACCCGTATCTTCAACCTCGAGTACCAGAAGTACCTCGACGAGATTGCATCTAAGCGTAAGACTCTCGTTTCGACAGGCGACCGTTCGGCAAAGATTCGTACCTACAACTATCCGCAGGGCCGTATCACCGACCACCGCATCAACTACACAATCTACAACCTCTCGGCATTTATGGATGGCGACATTCAGGACTGCATCGACCACCTTATCGTAGCCGAGAATGCAGAGCGCTTGAAGGAGCAGGAGTTGGGATAAACGGAAAACGAAAAACGGAAAACGGAAAACTAAATAAAATCGTCATTCCGAAGGAGCGTAGCGACTGTGGGAATCTCCCTTATTGTTATTAAAATTAAAAGTGGGAGATTGCCACGAGCCTAAAGGCTCTCGCAATGACAATCGGTTGAAAGTTGAGAGTTGAGAGATTTTTAATTCTGCATTTTGCATTCTGCATTTTGCATTTTGCACCTGCAAAAGCACAGGTGCAGACTCCGCTCTACATCGTAAATGGTGTGGAGATGGAGAGTGTAAAGCATATTGCCGAGGCGAATATCGAGCGTATCGACCATCTCGAGGCGAACGAGGAGAACGTTGCCAAGTATGGCGAGAGGGCGAACAATGGCGTTATCATCGTCACCCTCCGCTACGACCGCGAAGCAGAATTTACGGGTGGCACGTCGCTTACCGACTATGTTTCGGAGCGAGTGAAGTGGAGCGAGAACTATGGCGTGGCGCGATTTGTCGCACGCTACACCATCGGCGCAGACGGCTCGTTCCAGCTCGGCTCGATTCTCGAATCCACCGACCACCAACTCCGCAAACGAGTGTTGCGCGCGTTGCAGGATATGCCGAAGTGGCACCCCGCAACCAAGCAGGGCAAGGCGGTCGAGAGCGAATATGTCTTGGCGGTACAACTACCAAAAGGAAAGGCGATGCCGAGAGAGCCGTATATCGTAATACGATAAATTGAAAATTGAGAATTGAGAATTAAGTTTTTCCCAATTCTTAAAAATTAGAGGTGATTGAGGAAATTTTGTGCGTTACAAGGCGTTGAGTCCGGAGCATACTTTGGCGTATGTGAGGAACTCAACGACCGATGGAAGGTGCAAAATTTACCAATCAGAATAATTTTTGTTGTGGAAACCATACAACATATAAGTTTGGCGCAACTACAAGGCAGAATATCCGTCGCATTGGCGGAGGCTCTGCCGTTGCCCGTATGGGTAAGTGCCGAGGTGGCAGATATGAAGATTAACGCTTCGGGGCACTGCTACATCGAACTTATCGAGAAGGACGAAAAAACGGGTGTAACGCAAGCGCAAGCGAGAGCTACAATCTGGCGCTCGCAGGTGATGAACACTGTAGGTCGCTTCGAGCGCGAGACGGGACAACGCCTCACGAAGGGAATGAAGATTCTCTTCAAGGCAACCGTTCAGCACCACGCAGTCTATGGTATGTCGTTGCAGATTCAGCAGATTGATGCGATGCACACCATAGGCGATATGGAGCGCAGAAAGCAACTCTGCATCGAGCAACTTCAGAAAGAGGGGGTGTGGGATATGAATCGCCAACCCCCATTGCCTTTGGTTGTGGAGCGCGTAGCGGTGATATCGAGTGCGACAGCGGCAGGCTACCAGGACTTTATGAAGGAGCTTGGCAGAAGCGCCTACCGCATCCACACCGAATTGTTCGAGGCAACGATGCAAGGCGAATCGTGCGACGAGAGCATCGTGGCGGCACTCTACGCCATAGCCGAGCGCAGTGACGAGTTCGATGCCGTAGCGATAATTCGCGGCGGTGGCTCGACGAGCGACTTGGAGTGCTACAACTCCTACCATCTCGCCTTTGCAGTGACGCAGTTCCCATTGCCCGTGCTTACGGGTATCGGACACGACAAGGATACGAGCGTGACCGATATGGTGGCACATACAATGCTCAAGACACCTACTGCGGTGGCTCAATGGATTGACCAGCGAGCAGCCGACTTCGACGGCGCGTTGGAGTATTGCGCTATCTCGCTGCGCGATATTTGCCGACAGGCAACCCACAAGGCGGCACTCCGCCTGGAGCAATTCTCGGCAGATGTGCGCCATATTGCCGAGCGTACCCTGCAGAGCGAGAAGCAACGCCTCGATGGCATTGCGACTGTTGTGGCAAACTTCGCACCCGAGCGCATCTTCCGACTCGGTTACGCCATCGCCCGCAAGGAGGGCAAGGCGTTGCAGAGCATTGAAGATGTAGGTATTGGAGAAAATATCGAAGTCGCTTTGGCAGACGGTGTGGTCAATGCCAAAGTCGTTGAAAAACGGAAAACGGAAAACGGAAAACGGAAAACTAATTAAGGGCGATACTATGGAAATGTCATACAAAGAGGCGATAGCCGAAATCGAGGCGATTTTGAAGTCGCTCAGAGAGGAGCAAAACAACATCGATACCCTGTCGGAGCGTGTGGCGCGCGCAACCGAGCTGATTGCTCTATGCCGAGAGAAACTCCGCAAGGCAGAAGCCGATGTAAACAAGATAATTGAGGAGTAATAAGAGTAAGGTTTTATGAGGTCATTCATCAAGTGGACTCTAAACCACATCCCACGCCCAATATTGCAGAGGGTTGCAAGTTGGGGTGTGCCGATGTTGGGCGTATGGTACGCAGGTCGTGGACGCAAGTGCCCGATTTGCGGTAAGCAGGTGCGCGAGTTCCTTCCATACGGCTATGGTGTATCGCGCCGCGATGCACTCTGTCCGCGTTGTTTGGCTTTGGAGCGACACCGCCTTTTGTGGCTCTACATCGAGCGCGAAACGGAGTTGCTGAAGGGTTACCCTACCCTGCTCCACATCGCTCCCGAGGTGGCATTGAAACGACAATTTGAGCGACACTACGGCAAGGAACACGCCGACAGCTACCTCACCGCCGACCTCGAGAGCCCATTGGCAAAGTTACACTTCGACGTGCAGCAGATACCGCTCGACAACGAGAGCATCGACATCGTCATCTGCAACCATATCCTCGAGCACGTCGAGGATGATAGAAAAGCGTTGCGCGAGTTGCACCGCATATTGCGCCCAGGAGGTTGGGGCGTGGTGCTCGTACCGCAAGACCTCGAGCGCGACGCAACATTCGAGGATGACACCATCACCTCGCCCGAGGAACGTGCGAGAGTGTTTGGACAGTACGACCACCGCCGCATCTACGGACGCGACTATGCCGACCGCCTACGCGAGTGCGGCTTCGAGGTGGAAGAAATTGACTACGAGAAGCGACTTTCCAAAGAGGAGGTAAAGCAATATGCCACCGCCGGCGAGCGTTTATATATTGTAAAAAGGAAAACTGAAAATCCATAGAGTAGAAATCGTAAATGATTAGGCTATTTTTGTGCTAAACGAGGGAACGAAAGCGCAGCATAGTAAGCCTATGTGAGCATTTCGTTATCCGAAGAGCAGTGCAAAAAGAGCCAATCAGAACGATTTTGGGTAATTAAAGCAACAATGGTTGTTATGAATTTATTTGAGAGATATAGCAAATTGAGAACTGCTGTAGCAAACCAGTTCTCGGCTACGACACAAGGATTGGTCGATAAGGCTTTGGTATTCGCCGAGAAGCGAATGGAGGGGCTTGTGCGCTATGACGAAACGCCTATGCTCGACCACGCCGTAGAGGTGGCGCATATCGTAGCTACCGAGGTGGGTTTGGGACGCAACTCTACGCTTGCTTCAATCCTTCACGACGTGGTGCGCATAGAGGCTGCACGCGATGACGAGGAAGCACTCGAAAAGTTGCTCGAGACCATCCGCACCGAGTTTGGCGAGGAGGTTATCGGCATCGTGATGGGCTTGGCAAGCATCTCGGAGTTGAAACTCAACACCCACTCCGACCAGGCTTCGAACTTCCGCGATATGATTGTGTCATATTCGGAAGACCCACGCGTAATCCTCATAAAACTCGCCGACCGACTCGAGGTGATGCGCTCGATTGCGATGTTCCCCGAGGCGAAGCGACTCAAGAAGTCGTGGGAGTCGATGAACCTCTACGCGCAGATTGCCCACAAACTCGGACTCTACAACATCAAGAGCGAGTTGGAGGACCTCTCGTTGGCGCAGCTCGAACCTGCTGACCACAAGCATATTACGGACAAGTTGCGCGAGGGCGAGAAGGAGCGTTTGGACTTTATCGAGAAGTTCATCGAGCCTATCCGCAAGGGATTGGATGCGGCAGGCATCAAATACCACATCAAGAGCCGCACCAAGTCGGTCTACTCCATCTGGAACAAGATGCGCAAGCAGAAGGTGCCATTCGAGGGTGTCTACGACATCTTCGCCATCCGCATCATCATCGACTGTGCCGAGAATCTCGAAAAGGCGCAGTGCTGGCTCGCATACTCCATCATGAGCGACTTCTACACGCCGAACACCGAGCGTATGCGCGACTGGATTTCGATTCCGAAGTCGAACGGCTACGAGTCGTTGCACACCACCGTAGCAGCTGGTGACGGCAAGTGGGTGGAGATTCAGATTCGCACCGAGCGTATGGACAACATCGCCGAGTTGGGTATCGCAGCACACTGGCGTTACAAGGGCGTAAACCAGGGTGCGCAGACCAGCGAGAAGTGGCTACAACGCCTACGCGAAACAATGAGCGAGACCAAGGAGGATATTGCCGAACGATTTGATGCAAAGCCCGCATCGGGCGAGATTTTCGTCTACACACCGAATGGCGACATCCGCAAGTTGCCTGAGGGGGCTACGGTGTTGGACTTCGCATTCGACATCCACTCAAACCTCGGTTGCACCTGCTCGGGAGGTAAGGTGAATGGTCGCGCAGTGCCTATTCGCGAGCAGTTGCGAAATGGTGACATTGTCGAGATTCTCACGCAGAAGAATCAACAGCCTAAATCTGACTGGCTCAACTTTGTTGTAACACAGAAGGCGAAGCAGAAGATTAAGTCGGTGATTCGCGAGGAGCAGGCAAAGAGTGCCAACCTCGGTCGTGAGGAGTTGGAGCGTAAGCTCAAGAACTGGAAGATTACACGAAGCATCGACGAGGTTGTAGCATACCTATGTAAATATTATAAGCAGCGCACAGGAACTGCCCTCTACCAACTTATTGCCGAGGAGAAGATTGACCTCGCCGTAGTGAAGGATATACTCGCAAAGTGGCTTTCGGGTGAGGCTGACGAGGAGCGTCGCCTTGCCGAGCAAGAGGCAGAGGCGCGTCGTCGTGCAACCGCTGCGACAAGCGTAAAGCAGTCGAGCGATGCGCTCATCATCGACGAAAGCATAAACAACATCGTCTACAAGCTCGCAAAGTGTTGTAACCCAATCAAGGGCGACGACATCTTCGGCTTTGTGACCATCAACACGGGTATCACAATTCACCGCACCGACTGCCCTAACGCAAAGCGTATGCGCGAGCAGTATCCATACCGCGTTATGGATGCTAAGTGGCGCGAGAGTGCGCAGGGTGCATTCCGCGTAACTATCGCCATCACTGCCAACGACTCGGCAGGATTGGTGAACCAGATTACCGAGGTGGTGAGCCACGATATGAAGTTGAACATCCGCTCCATCAACCTCAACTCACGAGGCGATGGCACGGGCGTGGGCACAATCAGCGTGGAGGTACCATCGGTGAACATCGTTGATATGCTCATTCACGCGATTATGCGCATCAAGGGCGTACAACGCGCATACCGCGTGAAGAACTAAACGGAGAATAGTTGAGAGTGGAGAGTTGAAAGTTGAGAGATTTTTCTCTAACGACGCTAACCGACGACAAACCGAGAGCAGAGGGTGCTTGCACACTATGCCGAGGTGCGAAGGAGGAAAAGCCTGCGTAGCAGGATTAACGACCCTATAAAGAAACTTTTTTAACCAAATAAAACTAAATTATGAAGAAAATTTTTTCTATTATTGCAATCGTTGCAATGGCAGGATGTACCTGCAAGAGTGTTGAGACATTCAAGGAAGCTGACGATCCAACTCCACTCACCGAGGCAGCTGCCGAGAAGTGGGACGAGGTGAAGAGTGGTTTGAATGGCGCGTGGGGAACTCCCGACTTGGTATATTCGCGTAGCGAAGTTCCTCAAAACCTCACCGAGAGCTACACCGTACGCGGCTGGCGCGGCGAGAAGGTGTCGGCACAAATTCTCCTCTGGAGCGAGGACGATGTAGAGGGCGTAAAGTGCAAGATTTCGGACTTCAAGGCAAAGGGTGCTACCCTCCCAGCTTCGATTGCCGAGGCTCGCTTCGTACGCTACACCATCGCCGACAAGGTTGACAAGTCGTGCCTCTGCGGTCGTCCAAATGGTCACCCTGCAATCCTTCAGGCTGATATGCTCGACAACATCGACTCTTTCGACATCGAGGGCGAGACAACACGCCCAGTATGGGTTACTGTAACTATTCCACAGTGCGCAAAACCAGGCATTTACAAGGCTAACGTGAAGATTTCGCACTGCGGTTGTGGCTCTGTTTCGTTGCCTTTGCAGTTGGAGGTTGTTGATGAGGTACTCGCCAAGTCAAGCGAGTGGTCGTTCCACCTCGACTTGTGGCAGCACCCATCGGCTGCTGCTCGCGCTGCTGGCGTAGAGGTGTGGAGCGAGGAGCACTTCGAGATTATGCGTCCGTTGATGAAGATGTTGGCTGACGCTGGTCAGAAGGTAATCACTGCAACCCTCAACCGCGACCCTTGGCGTTACCAGTGCTTCGACGACTACGAGGCGATGATTTACTGGTACCGCTACGACAACGACGAGTGGAAGTACGACTACACTATCTTCGACAAGTGGGTTGAGTTTATGATGTCGCTCGGCATCAACAAGCAGATTAACTGCTATGGTATGTTGCCTTGGGGTCAGTGCATCCTCGACTATCAGGATATGCGTTCGAACGCTAAGGACAACCGTTGCCGCCAAATCAAGACCACTCCACAGGAGAAGGAGTACGAGCAGGTGTGGGCTGCGTTCCTCAAGGACTTCGCAAAGCACCTCAAGGAGAAGGGTTGGTTGCACATCACCAATATGGCTATCGACGAGCGCGCACCAGAGGATATGGACGTAGCGGCGGCTCTCATCGCAAAGTATGCTCCGGAGTTGGGCTTCGCAATGGCTGACAACCACGATTCATACAAGCGTTACACCAATATGCGCGACGTATGCGTAGGTCAGAAGCACTCGCTTATGAGCCACGACGAGATTCTTGCACGCCGTGCTAAGGGTGATGTTTCGACCTTCTATGTATGCTGCAGCACACTCTTCCCTAACGTATTCACAAACTCACAGCCATTCGAGGCTGAGTTGCTCTGCCTCTATGCTCTCGCACACGACTACGATGGTATGTTGCGCTGGGCTTACAACTCGTGGCCAGCACGCCCAGAGTACGACTCGCGCTTCCGCCGTTGGGCTTCGGGCGACACCTATATGGTATACCCTGATGCTCGCTCGTCGGTTCGTTTCGAGCGCACAATCGATGGCGTAGAGCTCTACGAGAAGGTTAAGACTCTCCGCGCGAAGTATGGCGCAGAGAACGAGGCATTGGCACCAATCGAGGCAAAACTCGCCGAGGTCCGCGCCTTGAACCTCAACGACGCAAGCTACGACTGGCGCTCGCTTATGGCTGAGATCAACAACCTCGTGAACGAGGCTGCAAAGCAGTTGGGCGAGTAGTTATAATCAGTAAACCAATGTGGGTGTCTTGTTCGTAGGCACCCACTTTTCCACAAGAATCTAAGCTATGATTACATCCGTTGCGCAGTATATGCTTGCTGTGATGCACCTCGAGGTGATGTCGAGGAGGCTCGGTGCGATGCGTATACACCCCATTTTCGAGGAGGGGAGCAACGGCAAGTTGCGCTGTTCGGTGGGCAACTCGGTGATTGTCTTCGAGGTTATGCACGAAGGCAAACACAAGGCTATGCGTGTCTATATGCGCCAGCATCGCAACCTACGCGCAATATATGGCGAGGGATACTTTCCGAAGGAGTTGCTCGTCAATGCGAGTGACACCGAGTTCGGACTCTCGGACGTGGTACTCTGCGACTGGCACGAAGGTGTCTCGCTACAAGCAAAGATTGAAGAACTCTGTTGCAAGCCCACGAAGATGGCGGCATTATCGCAACTCTTCGAGGAGTTTGCACTCACGCTACTGAACGAACGATGGGCGCACGGCGACATCAAGCCCGAGAATATTATCGTCACAAAAGACGGTTTGCAACTTATTGACTTCGATGCGATGTACCAAGAGGGCTTCTCCATCGACGATTGCGAGGAGCTTGGCACGCGCCAGTACCAACACCCACTGCGCGACAAGTCGAACTTTGGACGCGATATCGACGACTATCCGATAGCCCTTATCGTAACCGCCCTTGCTGCTATGGCCATTGACGAAACACTTGGGCGCAACATCCACGAAAGCGACCATCTGCTCATTCAGCCGCACCTCGCAATCAAGAGCGAAGATGAGATGTTGCAACGCATCGAGCGACTCTTTGCCGAGCGAGGCGACATCCGCCACTATCGCATTGCGCAGCTGCTACGTTCGCCGCAACCATCACTGCCACAACTGAAAAACCTGCTCGAAGCGCACCCTCTCGCCTGCAACTCGGCCGAGAACTTGACGCTCGAGTACTACAACGGCTTTTGGGGTTTTGCCGAGAATGGCCGATTTGTGATTCCGCCACTCTACGACATCGCATTCGACTTCAGCGAGGGGCTGGCATTGGTGCGCGTGAGCGATGTGTGGCACTTCATAGACCACGCGGGCAAGGTGGTAATCACCTGTGGTCGTGGCAACCAGATAAAGCCTTTCCGCAACGGGCAGACAACGATTCACCGCCCTGATGGTGAGATAGTTACCATCTTTCGAAACAACTAACACCGCCGAGATGTATACGCAAGAGATTACGCGCCAACACCGCGCCGCCATAGTCATCGCCATCGACCAATCCTGCTCGATGGGTGGTCGTATGATGCTCAACGGATGGGATCTCTCGAAGGCGGAGGCGGTCTCTATGGTAACGGGGCGACTCGTCGACGAGTTGATAATGCGTTCCTTCCGCGATGGCGAATACCGCCACTACTACGATATCGCGCTGGTGGGCTATTCGGGCGATGAGGTATACTCGCTTCTGGGGCGAGAGATGACCTTATACCCCATCACCACATTGGCAACAAGGGATGTCCGTCGCACCCCATACACGCTGAGTTACAACACGATGCATCGCGGCGTGCAATCCTTTGTGGAGCAGGTATCGCAGTGGGTTGAACCGCGCTCACAAGGTGCTACACCTATGCACAAGATGATTGGTGTAGTGACCAATATGGTGAACGACTGGTGCGCCAAGGCGGAGAACGTCGAGAGTTTCCCACCAATAGTCATCAACATCACCGATGGCGAATGCTCCGATGCAAACGAAGAGATGTTACGCATTGCCGCGCAGAGACTCAAGAATAGTGGTACGGCGAATGGCAAGACTCTATTTGCCAACATCCACATCTCGTCAGACACAAACCACGCGCCAATTCTCTTTCCGAACATCCACGAAGTACCTCTCGAAATACGCCACGCCCACCTTATGATGGATATGTCGAGCGTGATGCCCGAACCTTTTCACCCCTATATCCGCGAATGCCGTTCGTCGTTCGCACAACCGCCATATTTCGCTATGGGCTACAACACCTCAATGTCGGAGTTGGTGGCTATGCTCAACATCGGCACACGCAGTCTGAAGGTCGGTCTATAGCCGTAAAGTGAGTAAGTCTCTAAAATTCAGCAAAAAAAGTGTTCAATTTGTTAGGTATAAGAATATATTATTCTTACCTTTGCGCCTGTTTTTGAGTTAGGTATCAATTTTTACTCACAAATTATAACTAAACAATTATGAAAAAGACAACATTGAACGTCTACACAGCGCCACGTGTAGAGGTTTGCTCGGCCATTGTTGAGGCGGGCTATTCGGCAAGTATGCCAAATGTAACTATCAATCCTTGGGAGCGCGAGGACGACACCCTCGAGTTCTAATGTCAAACCCACAAAAAAAGATGAAGAAGATGAAGAAATTTTTGCTTTCGTTGGGTTTGGTAGCAATGATGCTCAACCTGACAAACTGTGCACAGTACGAGGATGTAAACACCTCGGTTGATGTTAAGGGCGATTTCGAGTTGTATGCTTCGATTTCGCGTACTGCAAACAACGGTCTTAACACCGTTTGGTCGGCTAACGATGCGTTGAACGTGTTCCACGCTGTAACCGATATGACCACCTACACCAATGATGGTCAGTTTAAGCTCGAGAGTGGCTCGGCAGACCGTTTCTTGGGTAACCTCACTGGCACTTTGGATGTTGAGGAGGAGTACGATTGGTATGCATTCTACCCATACTCGTCGTATATCACAACCCCTGCTAACAATAGTGCTGGTTACACATACATCGGTAGCCGTTCGGATGCAAAGCAGACTCAGAATGGAAACAACTCGATGGCTCACATCGCTGGTTCAAACTACCCTATGGCAGGTTATGCTAAGGCTGTTGGCGCTGCTTCAAGCCCAACCGTAGTATTCAACCACATCGCGAGCCTTGTTGAGGTAGAGGTTGTAAACCAGTTGAGCGAGGCTATCACTGTATCGGAGATTGCATTTACTGCAGAGGAGGATATTATTGGTTGTTATTACATCAACTTTGCAGATTTCAACAACCTCCAGTTTACTAAGCACAACAACTATCAGTCGAACACTGCAACTCTTAATGTTGTGAACGGAACAGCAATCGAGGCTGGTGCATCGGCTAAGTTCTACTTGGCAGTGAAGCCTTTCACCGCTGAGGCTGGTAGCGAGTTGGCAGTTAAGGTTTCGGCTTTGGTTAATGGCAACGAGTT
>JAZQWU010000102.1:0-11038 GCA_045632505.1 Alistipes sp.
GTCAGCATTGGTTTTGACCTTGGAGCAGGCGCTCGAAATCGCTTTGAGCGAGTCGCCTACAATCAAGGTTGCCGATCAGGAGATTGAGATTAAGCGTTTTGCAAAGCAGGAGACCTACTCGGCGCTCTATCCGCGTTTCGATGCTACGGCGCAGTATCAGCGTGTGCTTGCGAAGCAGACTATGAGTATGGACTTCGGTGGTCAGACTCAGACTATCAAGGTTGGTAGCGACAACTCGTTCAACGGCGGTGTTACCGCTTCGATGCCGGTAGTAAACGCGCAGTTGTGGGAGAGCTTGAAGGTGTCGGTTGCGGATGTGGTGCTTTCGATTGAGAAGGCTCGCTCGTCGCAGATTGATATGATTGAGCAGGTGTCACAGGCATACTTCTCGGTGTTGTTGGCAAAGGAGTCGTTGATGGTTTATCAGCGCGTATACGACAATGCCGTTGAGAATAACAAGAATATCAAGAAGCGTTACGATGTAGGTTCGGTGTCGGAATTCGACTATATCTCGTCGAATGTGTCGGTGCAGAACGCTATTCCGAATGTGATTGAGGCGGAGAATAGTGTGGTGTTGACATTGTGGCAGTTGAAGGCGTTGCTTGGTCTCGACTTGAAGAAGAATATCGATGTTGCAGGTTCGTTGGCAGACTATGAGGCGCAGATGAACTACGCTAAGACTCTCGACCAACTCGACTTGTCGAACAACTCTACATTGAAGCAGTTGGATATTCAGGAGGGTATGCTCGAGAGCGCACTCAAGATTTCGAAGTTGGCAAATGTGCCTACACTCTCAATCAATGCCGCATACCTCTACACTGCCCTCGGTAACGATGGTAAGTTCTTCCAGGCAAAGGCGTGGAATCCATACTCTTACGCAGGTGTGCAGTTGAACATCCCAATCTTTGCGGGTGGTCAGCGTCGTGCAGCAATCAAGCAGGCAAACTTGAACCTTTCGAACTTGAACCTTCAGCGCGAGAATGCTGAGCGTCAGTTGCAGGTGGCTGTGGTGCAGTCGTTGAACAATATGCAGACCAACGTGAAGAAGTTCTCGTCGGCTGCAGCGACTGTAGGTCAGGCTAAACGTGGCTACGAGATTGCAGTTAAGCGTTACGAGGTTGGTCGCGGAACATTGGTGGATGTGGATAACTCGCAGTTGCAGTTGACTCAGGCTGAGTTGGGACGCAATAGCGCAATCTACAACTTCCTTATGGCGAAGATTTCGCTCGATAAGATTCTCGGAAATCACGAGGTGCGCAGTCAGCACGATTATATTGACAAGTATACCAACAAATAGAGGAAAATAAGTGTAAAATAAAAAATATAAGAAGTAGTTATGAAGAAGATTTTTGTAAAGTCAATGTTTGTGGTTGCGGCCGTAGCGATGGTGTCGTGCGGCTCTAAGCAGACCGCAAAGGAGCAGAAGGAAGAGGTTGTAGAGCTTCCTAAGATTGAGGCAGTAGCGGTATCGAGCCGTGTGGTTTCGCAGGAGATCTCATTTACTGGAACGGTTGAGGCTCAGGTTGTAAACAATATTGCGCCGCAGCAACCTTTGCGTATCAAGGAGATTCGTTTCGACGTGGGTGACCACGTAAAGAAGGGTGATTTGCTTGTAAAGCTTGATAACTCTTCGCTTGTGCAGGCTAAGGCGCAGTTGGATAACGCAAAGAAGGAGTATGAGCGTACCAACGAGTTGTATGAGTTTGGAGGTGCATCGAAGTCGGAGTGGGATGCTCGCCGATTGCAGTATGAGGTGGCTCAGACCGCTTATAATAACTTGGTTGAGAATACTCGCCTTATCTCGCCTATCTCGGGTATTGTAACTGCTCGTAACTACGATAAGGGCGATATGTATGCAGGTCAGCCAGTGTTGGTTATTGCACAGATTACGCCAGTTAAGATTATGATTAATGTTTCGGAGCCTCTCTTCTCGAAGGTTAAGAAGGGTATGCCAGTGTTTATCACTCTTGACGCTTATGGCGATGAGGTATTCAAAGGCAAGATTGCCCGCGTCTATCCAACAATCAACCAGGCTACACACACATTCCAGGTTGAGGTTACAATTCCAAACTACAACGAGCGTGTTCGTCCAGGAATGTTTGCACGTGTAACCCTTCCTTATGGCAAGGCTAATAATGTTGTGGTGCCAGATCGTGCTGTACAGAAGTTGATGGGCTCGGGTGACCGCTATGTATTTGTATACAATCCAGCTGATAGCACTGTTCGTTACTCGAAGGTGGAGCTTGGTCGTCGTTTGGATAATGAGTATGAGATCTACTCTGGTGTTAAGAGTGGCGAAATGCTCGTTACTAAGGGACATATGGGTATCACAAATGGTAGCAAGGTTGAGTTGGTTAAATAGTAACCTTTAAACGCATTTTTACAATGAATATCTATAAAACAGCAGTCAATAATCCGATAACGACAATACTTGTATTTATCGCTATCTCGATTTTTGGTGTCTTCTCGTTGGTGAAGTTGCCTATCGACTTCTTCCCACATATCGAGACTACCAATATTATGGTTATTACCGCCTATCCGGGTGCAAGTGCTATTGATATTGAGGAGAATGTTACTCGACCTTTGGAGAATACGCTCAATAGTGTGGAGGATTTGAAACATATCTCTTCGCAATCGAAGGAGAATATCTCGATTATCACGCTTGAGTTTGAGTATGGCATCGATTCTGATGTTGCTACGGCAAATATTCGTGATAAACTCGATATCGCAACCAACATCCTTCCGGACGATGTTGACAAACCAATCATCTTCAAGTTCTCGACCGAGGAGATGCCAATTATGTTGATGGCTATCAAGGCTAACGAGTCGTGGAGTGGTTTGTATAAGATTGTGGATGAGCGAATCACTACGCCATTGGCACGTGTTAAAGGTGTAGGTTCGGTGTCGGTAACTGGTATTCCAGAGCGTCAGATTCAAATCTACTGCGACCCTTACAAGTTGGAGGCCTACGGTATGACAATCGAGCAGATTGCTCAGATTGTAGCAGCCGAGAATACATCAGTTCCAGGTGGTACTATGGATGTTGGCTCGAACACCTACTCGTTGCGTGTTGACCAGGAGTTCAATGGCGCGGAGGAGATGCTTGATATCGTAGTTGGCACTCGCAATGGCGCAAATATCTACTTGCGCGATGTAGCAACCGTAACCGATACACAGCAGGAGCGTGCTCAGGAGTCGTTCAATAACGGTACTCGAAGCGGTATGATGATTATTCAGAAGCAGACCGATGCAAATGCCGTTCAAATCTCGAAGAAGGTACGCGAGCGTTTGGTTGATTTGCGTAAGGACCTTCCGTCGGATGTCACTATCGAACCATATATTGATATGTCGGATAATATCGTCGATGTAGCTTCGTCATTGAAAGATACTATCTTGACCACATTTATCGTGGTTATGTTGGTCGTAATGATGATGCTCGGACGCTGGCGTGCGATGTTTATCATTATCTTGACAATTCCTATTTCGATGCTCTCGGCTTTGATTTACCTCTTGGCTACGGGTAGTACATTGAATATCGTTACGATGTCGTCACTCTCTATCTCAATCGGTATGGTTGTGGATAATGCGATTGTGGTGTTGGAGAATATCACCACCCACGTCGATCGAGGAGCGCGCGTTAAGCAGGCTGCCATCTTTGCGACCAAGGAGGTGGGTGTATCTATCATCGCTTCGACCTTGACCACTTTGGCGGTATTCCTTCCACTTACTATGATTGAGGGTATGGCGGGTGTATTGTTCAAGCCTATGGGTTGGATGGTAACTATCACCTTGACCGTTTCGATGGCTGCGGCATTGACCTTTACTCCGGTACTTTGTTCGTTGATTATGAAGCAGAGCCCTAAGAAGTCGCGTATGCAGAAGTATGTTGATGGAGTAATGGGTTGGCTTGAGAATATCTATGGCAAGGCGTTGAATTGGTGTGTGAATCATCGTAAGACATTCCTCTTGGGTGCATTGACTCTCTTCGTAGCTGTGATGGTTGGCCTTGCACCAAAGCTCAAGACCGAGTTCTTCCCTGCACAGGATAATGGTCGTATTGCTGTGAAGATTAAGTTGCCTATCGGAACACGCCAGGAGATTACTCGCGACCTTGCGTTGCGTATTGACGAGCAGTTCCGTCGTAACTATCCAGAGATTATCGCTATCGGTATGAGCGAGGGTTCGGCCGATACCGACAATACCTATGCTTCGATGCAGGAGAATGGTACGCACTTTATCTCGATGAATATCCGTTTGCTGAAGAAAACCGAGCGTGAGCGTTCATTGTCTGAGATTTGTGACCTTATGCGTAAAGATCTCGACCAATATGCCGAGATTCGTACCTACGAGGTTATCGAGTCGGGACAGAAGGGTGGTGCTGGAGGTCAGCAGACCGTTGATGTTGAGTTGTATGGCTATGATCTCGATGCTACCGACCGTATCGCAGCTGAGATGAAGGAACGAATGCTTACAGTTGAGGGCTGTACCGAGGTTACTATCTCGCGTGATGAGTACACTCCAGAGTATCAGGTTGTGTTCGATCGTGATAAGTTGGCGATGAATGGTTTGAATGTCGCTACAGCTGCTACATATCTCCGTAACCGCGTGAATGGTGCTATTGCATCATATTATCGCGAGGATGGTGAGGAGTATGATATCCTGGTGCGCTACGATCGTCCATTCCGTGAGTCTATCGAGGATTTGGAGAATATTACACTCTACAACTCTACAGGTGCAGCTGTCAAGGTGCGCGATGTAGGTCACGTGATCGAGGCGAACACTCCTCCAACAATTCAGCGTAAGGACCGTTCGCGTTATGTGAAGATTTCGGCTGCTATTGGTCACGGATATGCTATGTCTGACCTTATTGGTGGTATCAAAACCGAACTCGATAAGATGGATATCCCAGCGGGTATTACCTGGGAGTTTGGTGGCTCGTTTGAGGATCAGCAGGATACCTTCAGAGATATGATTATGCTCTTGGTGTTGATGGTTATCCTTGTGTTTGTGATTATGGCATCGCAGTTCGAGTCATTGACATATCCGTTCGTAATTATGTTCTCGTTGCCATTTGCATTGGTGGGCGTAATCTTCGGATTGCTGATTTCGGATACAGCTATTGGCGTTATGGGCTTGCTCGGTATCTTGATGTTGGTTGGTATCGTTGTGAACAATGGTATCGTGCTCGTCGACTACACTCGCTTGCTTGTAGGTCGTGAGATGCCAATCTTGGATGCCGCAGTTGCAGCAGGTCGTTCGCGTATGCGACCAATCCTTATGACCACAATGACTACGGTACTCGGTATGGTGCCAATGGCAGTAGGTACAGGCGTAGGTGCGGAGATGTGGAACTCGCTTGGTATGGTAGTAGCGTGGGGACTTTCGTTCTCAACTCTCGTAACCCTCTTCCTTATCCCTGTTCTCTTCTCGATGTTCGCAATCAATGGCGAGAAACGTCGCGCAAAGAAGGCTGCAATGTTGAACGCATAAAAGAAAGTAATGAAATTATGAAAGCTCTATTTATAGCTTGTGATCAAGCACTTCACGACGAGGTTAAAGATATTATGAAGTCGCTCGGCGTACGTGGCTACACCTCTTGGGAAGAGGTGCAGGGCTGCGGTAGCGAGACTGGCGAGCCTCACCTCGGTGATTATGTATGGCCAATTCTCAACTCTGCAATCCTCTCTATTACCGACGAGGAGCGTTGCGAGAAGTTGCTCAATGCTTTGCGTGAGCTCGATGCAAAGAACCCGCAACTCGGAGTTCGAGCATTCTGGTGGGAGGTAGGCGGAACGCTCTAATGGCGTTCCGCAGCATCGCCTCGAATAAATTAAAAGAACTATTATGACAAAGCAGAGCCTATTTCCATTCTACGCTGAGACGTTGCGCTCAATTCGCGGTGTCGAGGTGCTCGACGCTGGTGGTGCTGCGATGATGCACTTCAGCGATGTGGACAGCGAGCGTGCGCAGGATTTGAAATACCCGTGTCGCATCGATGCGGTGATAATGTTGATATGCGTGCGTGGCGAGATATCTCTCTCGTCGCATATGGGCGACTATACGCTCAAGGCGAATCAACTCTTCATCTCCTCGGCGTCGGTCTTCCAGTTCCACTCGGTGACGGGTAGCGAGTTTTATATGTTGGCATTCAGCTCCGATTTCTTCGCGAAGATGAATGTTGATATACGACTCATTGCACGAATGGTGTCGCAGTTGCATACCAGTGCTCATATTGTGAAGATTGGGGATGAGAATATACGAGGTGTCGTGCGATTCTTCGATGCTATGCATACCGACTACTCCACAAAGGAGATGAACGAGTATGCCGAGAATGCTCTTTCGCACCTCTTCTGCGCGATAATCTACCGCATTTGCGATTTACTTTTCGATAAGGAGCATTCTGCAACATTGGGTGTCAAGGAGCGTAGCTCCGAGTACTTCGAGAAACTGATGACTCTCCTCTCCGAGCACTATCGCGAGCAACGCAACGTAGAGTTCTATGCCGAGAAGATGCACATCTCTTCCAAGCATCTCTCTCGCGTGATTCGCAACTTTACTGGCAAGTCAGTACATCAATGGATTGACGAGTTTGTCGCCCTGGAAATCAAGAACTTGCTCAAATATTCCAATATGAGCATCCAGCAGATTTCCTACTCTCTCAACTTCCCTAACCCCTCTTTTATGGGTCAGTACTTCAAGAGAATTACAGGGCTAACCCCCGGCGAATACAAGAAAAGCTAAAAATGTTTTTAAGCAGCGTTTGCTGCGTTAAACTTCGATAAGCCACCTGCCAATCATACACCAAAGTATGTAGTGCGGTGGCCTTTTTTGTGTTATTCGGTTTCCGTTATAAAAAAGTGCCGATTCGTTGAAAAAGTTTTATTAAAAAAAATTAATAATATATCTTTGTCGCCGATTGATAGTATTGTATCTATACGATAGCAGATACAAGGTTAGGAAATGAATGCATAAAAAGTTATAACAAATGAGAAAAGAGTACGTTAAGCCATCGGTTGAGATGTTTGAGGTGGCAAGTGAGATGGGTTTTGCCCAGAGTAGTTTCGATTCTGGATTTATTGTTCCAGGTGGTGGTAATAATGGCGGTGACGACGAGTGGGTATAGTGCCGCAGAGTGTTAATCTAAATTAGAATAAAGAGTATGAAAAAGATATTTGCATCTATTTTGGCGCTTGTGGCATTTGCAAGTTGCACTACAAATACAGATACCACAACCGTAAAGACAACTCTCATAGCACCAGTTGAGGTTGCAGTTGCAGAGAGCCGCGCCTTCGACGCAGAGTTGAACTGGGCGTGGGAGTCTACTGACGTGATTGCAGCATACCAGAACGAGGGCGAGAAGAGCGTAAACGCCTTGACACTCAACGCTTCGGGTAACTTCTGCAACGAGGCATTTGAGTATGCTACCGAGGAGATGGCGCAGTTCCACTTCGTTTACCCAGCGTCGCAGTTGGCTGCGGACTACTCGTTGACCGTAGCGCAGACAGGTGTTTGGACTCCAGTGCTTTTTGGTACTGTTGAGGCCGCTACTGTAGCAAATCTCGGCGCAGTAGAGATGAACTACCTCTCGTCTGCATTCGAAGTTCGTGTATGGGCAGCTGGTCGTGCCGCTCGCAAGAATATCGTTAAGGCCGTCCTCTCGTCGGAGACAGATTTCGTTCCAACTTGGAGCGTAAACAACGACTTGACCTATACTCAGACTTTGTCGGGTAAGGAGCTTTCGCTCGAGTTGAACTCAGATACAGCAATCTTCAACCTCGGCGAGGGAGATTTCGCATTTATCTTGACTTTGACCGATGCTGAGGGTACAACTATCTCGTTGCCTGTTGCATCGAAGAACTTTGCTGCTGGCAAGCGCACAATCCTCAATGTAGAGTGGAAGTCGGCATCTGTTAACTCGTGGTACGAGGATTATGCAAATAACAAGGGTACAAAACTCGAGGGTGGTGCAATCTATGTAAATGCCGTAGGTGGTACTCCAGTGGTAACCGTGAATGGTACAGAGATGGCGGTTGTTGATGGTAAGATTTCGGGACTCGCATCGGGTACTTATAATGTTGTTGTTTCGATTAATGGTAACGAGTTGGTAAATCGCTCGATTGTAGTAACTTCGATTCCAACATTGAGCTGCAATATCCGCACTTCGTATTCGAACAATGGTGCGAAGGATACAACTAACGATATCGCAGGTAATGAGTTGCGCTTGAGCAATATCGCATTGAGCGATTCGTATGTTGCAAGCAACCTCATCCGTAACAATCAGCATAGATTTGTTTATGGTGGTACAACCTATACTGATGTGTTTGCAAACCCTGTTACAATGCACTTGAATTGGGGTGCTTACAACTGCTATGTAGTGGCAGAGTTGAACAATGGCTACATCTGCCAGACCCCAACCTACACAACTCACGTGACTGGTGTGCCTTACCACGCAGACTGGCGTTCGGCAGACTATTCGGATTGGAAGTATGTAAACATTACAGATAAGGGCTCTTATTTGCGTGTAAATGATGCAAAATGGTTTGGTAGCGTTTTGGGCTGTGTTATCTCGCCTGCATTCCACACTCCAGATGGCTCTCTTAATGTAAAGACTGCAATCGCTGCTTGTACAGGAGCAACAAGTGCCGGAAATTACGATAGGAGCTATATCTATGCTGGAAATAGGAACTCCTCTGCGAGTGAAAGTGGTTCTTATGTAATTATAGCATATTCTTCAGCAGATGCTAATAATCCTAATGCGGATTTTGTAGAATTAGATAGTATGGTTACATTGACTTCGTCGAATCCTTGTGTAGTATGCACAGCTAAGGACTTCTCTCCAGCTACTAGTACAAATGTTTATCAGGTTAAGATTACATATTAATCGTACTTGATTTATCAACTATCGCACCCTCTCGAAAATCTCGGGAGGGTGTGTCGCTTTTTTGGGGCGTAGGGACTGCTGTTGGCGTAAGTGACGAAAACCGAAAAACTAAAAGTTTTCCGCTTTCCGCTTTAATCCTGCTACGCAGGCTTTTCCTCCTTCTTGCAAGGCATAGTATGCAAGCATCCTCTGCTCTTGCTTCGTGCGTCGGTTGCCCTTTGGGCTTCACTGCTCCGTCTCGGCAGAATGTGTAACCCCATTCTGCTCTCGACTTAATCGCAGCGTTCCGTTTTCCTACTCCAAGCAAAAACCGAAAAACTAAAAGTTTTCCGCTTTCCGTTTTCCGTTTTCCGTTTTATTTCTTATCTTTGCACAATTATTGAATTAAATATAAAGCTCCTTGAAGTTATGTTGAGCAGAAGAATACTCAGAACAAAGGTCGTAAAGGCTGTCTATGCGCACACCCAGTGCGAGGGTTTGACTCCCGCTGCAAGCGAGAAGAACCTCCTTCTTTCGATTAATCAGGCCTATGACCTCTATTTCCATCTACTCGCCCTCGTTCCCGAGATTGCCGAGTATGCTACCGAGCGTATCCGCATCGGCGAGAACAAGAAGTTGCCTACATACGACGACCTCCATCCAAACCGCAAATTCATCGACAATAAAGTCGTTGTGCGCCTTGCAGAGGATGAGGATTTGCAGGCCGAGATTAAGGCACGCAAATTGTCGTGGGCTAACAACCGCGACCTTATCGTTGCACTCTACAATGCGTTGATTCGCCAGCCATTCTATCAGAAGTATATGGCATCTGACGAGCACTCGTTCCGCGAGGATGCACAGCTCGTTTCGGATATCTATATGACTATGCTCGAGGAGTTCGAGCCACTTGAGTCGGCACTCGAGGCGCAGTCAATCTTGTGGAACGACGATTTGGGCTTTATCCTCACTATGGTATCGCGCACCATATTGTCAATGCGCGAGAGCCACGAGGCTATCAAGCTCCTCCCTCAGTTCAAGAGCGACGAGGACTTGGATTTCGCAAAGTCGTTGTTGCGTAACTCTATCGCTGGCTTTGAGCGTATATCACTCTTGCTCGACAACTCTATGAAGAATTGGGATATCGAGCGCGTAGCGTTGATGGACCAGATTATCCTCGTTGTTGCACTTGCCGAGGCGGAGAACTTCCCTTCAATCCCAGTGCGCGTAACTATGAACGAGTATATCGACATTGCTAAGTGCTACTCAACAGCATCGAGCGGTAGCTTTATCAATGGTCTTCTCGACCGCATTATCGCACGCCTCACTGATGAGGGCAAGATTGTGAAGTCGGGTAAGGGTTTGCTCTAAAAATAACAATTTTTGATTATTAACTTTTAATATTTTATTTCGTTATGATTACACTTTTGCAGGCAGCTACAGCTGCAGCACAGCCAGGAGTAATGGGCGGCGGTTGGTCGTTCTGGGTAATGATTGCCGTTATGATTTTCATTATGTATTTCTTTATGTGGCGTCCAGAGTCGAAGCGTCGCAAGGAGATGCAGAAGTTCCGTGATGGTCTCAAGTCGGGCGACAAGGTTATCACTGCTGGTGGTATCTACGCTGTAGTAAAGAAGGTTGAGGATACAACTCTCCTTATCGAGGTAGATAGCAATGTTACTCTCCGTATTGACAAGAATATGGTAGTAGCTGCGCCAGTACCAGCTGAGAAGAAGTAAAAAATCGTTCTGATTGGCTCTTTTTGCACGAATCTTCGGATTCCAAGTACCTCACATAGGTATACTATGCTCGGCACTTGTCACCTTGCTTCGCACAAAAATAGCTCAATCATTGACGATTTTGAAGTAGGGGGAGGGATTTTATCCTACTTGCAATTTTTGAATATCGGAGAATTTTCTCCGATATTCGTATTAAAACAACTTAAAAGCTAATGGCTAACGGCTAATAGCCAATAGCCCTAAAAATCTAAAACTATGAAGAAACTGATTCTTTCGTTTGTTGCCGTAGCGTTGGCAACATCGGCATTTGCAGGCAAGAAGGCTGAGATGATGTCGTGGGAGGAGGCAACAGCCAAGGCAACTGAGGTGTTGGCAACTCTCTCGCTCGACGAGAAAATCGAGATGACTCACGGTCACAACAAGTTCTTCCTTCCGGGAGCTC
>JAZQWU010000103.1:0-6342 GCA_045632505.1 Alistipes sp.
ACAACCTCCTTGGTGAACTTCAACTCGCCATTCTCAACGGTTGTGTGCTGCAAGCCATAGTTACCAACGATGTCGATAGGGTACTGCTCCATCTGCTTGAAGATACGTGGCGCATTTCCTGCACCGCACATCACCAAGTGATACTTCTTGCCGAGTGCGTCGAGCAATGCACGGTTAGCCTCAGGCATAGGGCATTTGTGGTTCGACAATGTGCCGTCGAGGTCGAATACGAGCAACTTCTTCTGTGCGCGCAACTCGGCTGCGTGAGCCTTGGTGTACTCTGCGCTGAGGCACGATGCTCCGTTGTACCACGCCTCTACCTGCTCGGGCGACGACTGCTCCATAAGTTCAGCGAACGACAACTCCGCCTTTGGCTGCTCCTTGCAACCAACCATCATTGCAACAGCAACGATAGCGATAAATGAATAGATTTTTCTCATAACTTATTTTTGTTTAGATTATTAAAGTTCTTGTTTCTCTTGGCGCACCACAACAATGTCGTCGATGGCGAAGTATGCCGGGAATGGGAGGTAGTCGCCACCGCCATCCCACTTGATGTTGAAGACAATCTTGTCCGCACGACTCATTGTCGCAAAACTGATTTTATCCCAACCAGTGATGGCTGGCTTGCCCTTCTCGTACAAGTAGAATTTAACCACTCCGCCAGCTTGCTCCTCGCCGTTCTCGATGGTGTAACCTTCCGCCTCCACCCAAATAGATTGGTTGCCAGTGAGTGGCTCGGTGAGGTGGTTGCCATTCATCGTTGCGTTGTAAGAGTAGGTGGTCAGTGCAATCTGCATACTCTCAATGTAACTGCGCTTGTTCGGGAAGTAGATGAACGGACTATTCATAAAGGCGTTGCATACGATGAAGTTTCTGCCCGAATAGGCCTTCTCTGCGTAGACGAAGAGTTGGTCGGTCGGCTTGCCGTCGTTTGCGCAATCTGTGCTGCAGTGATTCGACACCGCAACACCCTCCCAGTAACCAGCGAAAGGTTGTGATACCTCGCCAGCGAGGTCGCTCTGCTCGTCGTGCCAAGCACTTTCGATAGTGCTGTTTATGAGATTATCGCCATTTGGCGATGGGTCTACCAAAGCATCCCAATACTCACCCTCGAAGTCGCAGGTGTATTTGCACACCACCTCGTTGTCACTCTCGGGAGCGCACGCAGCAACCCCAGCAAGAGTTAATACTGATATTAATATATAGAATATATGTTTCATCGATACAAATATACGTCTTTTGTCTCAATATACAAAAAAAACAGGTCGCATAATTGCAACCTGTCTATATATGGTATGGCGACAACTATTCTACTTTCGAGCCTCCTTTGCCTCGATAGTTTCGGTTGCGTGAGGTACGCGCAACAAACGCTCACGAGGGATGAGCTTACCGGTGGTCTTGCAGATACCGTAAGTCTTGTGCTCGATGCGCACCAATGCCAACTCGAGGTTGCGGATAAACTTCAACTGATGTGTAGCCAAACGCTCGCTCTCCTCCTTCGAGAGGGTTGCTGCACCCTCCTCGAGAACCTTGAAGGTTGGCGATGTGTCCTCGGTGTCGTTGCCGTCTGTACGACTGATTGAAGAGCGCAACTCCTCGTAGTCGAGTTTCGCTTGCTCAAGTTTGTTGATAATCAACTCCTTAAATTCCGCCAATTCAGCATCTGTGTAACGAGTCTTTTCTTGCTGTGCCATAATCAATCCTCCTATAATTAGTAGTTTCGTTTATCAAAATTAAACAGAATTTTTCATTTCTCCAAATCTTAGACCAAAACATTGCGAATATATTTACTTTTTAATCTTGTACATCGCAAATGAATTGGCCGAAACAGAGATATTAAATGTCGGAGCATCAATGGTGACTGCGCAACTCTGCGGAGTGTACTTGGTTGGATTCTCCAACGTGTTCTCGCCGTATATATCTTCGGCTTGGTATGTGGTGAGCGTACCAGCGTACGATTTCTTTGCCAAACCCTTGAGGTTTAGGTCGATAGATTGCTCCTTGTTGCTTGTGTTTACAATCTTTACAATAATCTCGTTGGTGTTTTTGTCGTAGACGGCACTTGCGAATAGACCCTCTTGACCCTCAGTTCCTGCAATAGGCTTTCCGTTCCAAGTGAGGGATAACACATTTGTTCCCTTGTTGTGCGAGAAAAGTTGATGAAAATACCAGGTGCAACTGCGGAACGAGCGCAGATTGTCGAACCAAATCATATCTGGTCGCCACGTCCACGCATTGATGTTGGCAAAGAGCGGCGCATAGGTCGCCATAGTGACGATGTCGGCATTGCGCTCCACGCCCGTGAGGAATGCAGCCTCGAGCAACGATGCGTGAAAGTGATTCCACTTCTTGCCCTTTTCGTGGCAAGCGTACTCGCCTGCAAAGACCTTCGGACCTTTGCGGTCGTAGTTGTCGTAGCGTGTGCCACTTGCGAGGAACCACTCGTCATTGCGATAGAAGTGCTCATCAACGAGGTCTACACCAAGTTTGCGCATCTCGGGCCAGAGGTGGTCGAAGCGTTTTCCGCTTGCAGCAGGACCAGAGCCACCCACAATTTTGATGTGAGGGTATCGCTTGCGGAGTTGCTCGACGAAGATTTTTAAGTTCTCGACATAGATGTCGCCCCACTGTTCGTTGCCTACCGCCACATATTTCAGATTGAATGGCTCGGGGTGACCCATATCGGCACGCAACTTAGCCCACTTGTTCTCTTGTGGACTACCATTTGCGAACTCTATGAGGTCGAATACATCATCAATGTATGCCTGCAACTGCTCTAACGAGGCGTGCGCTCCGTTGCGCTCGCTACCATTTTGGAACTGGCAACATAAACCTGCATTGAGTACAGGCAGAGGCTCTGCGCCAAGCTCTTTGGCGAGGAGGAAATACTCGTAGAAGCCGAGTCCATAGCTCTGGAAATAGTCGGGGAAGGTGCGATGTGCGAAGGTGTAGTTCCATTTATTCTCGTTGAGAGGGCGATTCTCCACCGCGCCAACACTATTTTTCCACTGATAGCGAGTCTCGAGGTCGATACCTTCGACAATACAACCGCCTGGGAAGCGGAATACGCCTGGCTTGAGGTCGTAGAGTGCTTGGGCAAGGTCCTTGCGCAGACCATTCTCGTGGCCTCTCCAAGTGTCAACGGGGAACAGACTGATATGCTCCAAATCTACGACTGCACTTTCGTGTGCGAGGACTACGCGAAGAAAACCCTTGTCTGTGCGCTTTGGTGATTTGAGAATAATCTGATACTTCTTCCACTCCTTCGAGTCGATTTTAATTGTCGCCTCGGCAAAGTGCTGATTGCGATCTTGGGTGTCGTGACTGCACAACTTTACGCAGATAGCGCCCTCGCCACCCTCGGGCAGACGCGCCCATACTGAGAAACGATATTCGGTATCTTTCTCATATCCGATACCGAAAAATCCCTCGTTGTCCAATCCCGAATGACGATATTTATGACCGCTGTAGCCCAGTCGCACATAGTGGGGATTTCGCTCGAAAGGTCCATCTTTTTTTAACTCTATATTGCCGTAGACATTCCAACCCATATAGTGGTCGGGGTGGAACTCGAATGAACGATTCTTCACCAACTCGGCATATAGTCCTCCGTCCGCTCCGAAATTCACATCTTCAAAGAAGATGCCATACATCGTCGAGGAGATTTCGGCACCGAGTTTTCGTGAGTCAAGCACAAACTGATGTGATGCTTGAGCCATAGACGACATCGAAATGGCGAGTGATGCCAAGGCGGTAAAAAGTCGTTTCATTTGTGTAGGAGGTTTGTAGTTTCTCTATCCAAAGTTAAGCAGAATATTTATTTCGACCAAACAATGGTGCGAAATTTGCATTTTTTGCTTTCGTTACACAATAAAATCCAAATAAAATTCGTATATTTGTATAGAACAGTTTATGACAACTTAAAAACCGTATGATTATGAAAAAGATGTTACTTTCAGCGTTTGCGATTGCAGCGCTTGCGGTTACCCCGACAATGGCCGAGGATGTTGCCATTACCGCACAACAGTTGCCGAAGGAGGCACAAACTTTCTTGACTGCAAACTTTGCGAAGAACAAGGTTGTAGTTGCGATGCACGACAAGGATATCACCGATAACGACTACTCGGTACGACTCGACGACGGAACAAAAATCGAGTTTACCGCTACGGGTAAGTGGGAGAGCGTGAAGAACGCTGCAGCGAAGATTCCTGCTGCTATTATCCCTGACGGTATTCAGAAATATGTGAAGAAGAACTACCCGCAGTCGGGCATTGTGAAGATTGAGCGCAAGCGTTATGGCTACGAGGTTGAGCTTGCGAACGACTTGGATATTAAGTTCAATGCGCAGGGGCAATTTATCGGTTTCGACGACTAATTTTCCTCGCACAATAAGGGTGGAGAGTTGAGAGTTTTCTCGGCTCTCCACTTTTTTGTCATTTTAGTCCAATTTTCTCTGCATTTTTCTTTGTTTTTCTTACGAAAAAAAAGTAACTTTGTGCGATTAATGGAGCGATTCTTAAGTTAAAACCATATAAAACTCAAAAAAATGCAAAGAGAAAACTTGCTCAAACAACTCGAGAATACCGATAAGGTATGGGATTTCGTGGTTGTAGGTGGCGGTGCAACCGGTCTTGGTTGTGCTGTAGATGCCGCATCTCGCGGTTACAGTGTTGCGCTTTTCGAGCGTGAGGACTTCGCTAAGTGTACCTCGAGCCGTTCGACAAAGCTCGTTCACGGTGGTGTTCGTTATCTCCAGAAGTTGGAGGTTGACTTGGTACGTGAGGCTCTCCACGAGCGTGGTTTGATGAAGCAGAATGCTCCACACCTTGTTAAGGACCAGGCTTTCGTTATCTCGAACTACAGCCACTGGGAGAACTTCCTCTACTTCTGCGGTTTGACTTTCTACGATATCCTTTCGTTTGGATTCGGTTATGGTCGTTCGCGTTTCATCACAGCAAAGACTCTTCGCAAGTACCTCCCAACATCTGTTGCTGAGGGTTTGAAGGGTGGTGTTGTTTACCACGATGGTCAGTTCGACGATGCTCGTATGGCTTGCAACTTGGCACAGACTTGCGTTGAGCAGGGTGGTGTTGTTGCTAACCGCACCGAGGTTGTTAACGTATTGCACGACGAGGCAGGTAAGGTTTGTGGCGTTGTAGCTAAGGATCTTATCTCGGGCAAGGAGTACACCGTAAAGGCTAAGGCTGTTATCAACGCTGCAGGTTGCTTCGTTGACGAGGTGCTCCAGATGGATAAGCCAGGTGAGGCTAAGATGGTTGTTCCTTCGCAGGGTGTTCACATCGTTCTCGATATGAAGTTCTTGCAGAGTGACTACGCTATTATGGTTCCAAAGACTTCGGATGGTCGTGTATTGTTCGCAGTGCCTTGGCACGATAAGGTAGTTGTTGGTACTACCGATATTCAGCGTCCAACTGCTGAGAGCGAGCCACGTCCACTCGACGAGGAGATCGACTTCATCCTCGAGACTGCGAGCCACTATATGACTCCAGCTCCTACTCGCGCCGACATCGTTTCGGTATTCGCAGGTCAGCGTCCACTCGCAGCGCCTAAGAAGGAGGGTAAGAAGTCGAAGGAGGTTTCTCGTTCGCACAAGGTTGTAGTTTCGGACAACGACCTCATCACTATCACTGGTGGTAAGTGGACTTCGTACCGTAAGATGGCTGAAGATACTGTTGACAAGGCTATCAAGTTGGGCAAGGTTGAGAAGCGCAAGTGTGTAACTCGCAAGTTGAAGGTACACGGCTGGCGTCCAAATCCAAACCTCGCAGACCATATGTATGTTTACGGTGCTGACGAGCCTGCAATCCTCAATATGATTAAGGAGAATCCAGCACTCGGCGAGAAGCTCTCTGAGAAGTACGACTACACTGTAGCAGAGGTACTCTGGGCAATCCGTCACGAGATGGCTCTCACCGTAGATGACGTTCTCGCACGTCGTGTTCGTCTTCTCTTTGTTGATGCTCGCGAGGCACAGAAGGCTGCTCCACGTGTAGCTCAGATTCTTGCTGAGGAGCTTGGTCGCGACCAGGCTTGGATTGACGAGCAGGTGGCGTCGTTCGTTGAGCTTGCGTCGCACTACTACGTAGCATAAAACCGCCTAATAAGGTGTTTTCTGCGTTACGCTCGCTCTAAAATTCCTCACATACGTTTAGTATGCTCCGGATTTTAGAGTTTCGCAAGCCTTGAAAACCCTCTTATTATGCAATTTTATATAAATAATGACGGCAGAGATGTCGTCATTATTTTTTTGTGCGGTGTGTATGTATAGAAAGATTGCGCCACTCTACTCCTTAAACTTTATCTTCGAGTAGGTTGGAG
>JAZQWU010000104.1:0-7768 GCA_045632505.1 Alistipes sp.
ACCCAAGAGATAGATGCCGAATGCGAGGTTGCCGGTCAAGAGACCTGCGATGGTCTGGATACCAACGCCAGTGAAACCTACCAATACTGCAGCCAAAGCGGTGAACTTGTAACCCTTCTTCTGCAAGAGGTTACCTGCAGGGATACCCATTACGGCGTAAGCAATGAAGTTACACAACACGCCGAGAGTACCCATCCAGTTAGCAACCTGGAACTGGTTCTTGAGGATATCACCCATTGGTGACGCCAAGTTTGTGACGAACGAAATCATACCGAAGAGCAAGATGCACACGATGATTGCCGGCACATTCGAATTTTGTTTTTGTGTCATAAAATTTTTAGTTTTATTGGTTAAAAATGAGTTTTATAGCTTTTAGCCATTAGCTATTAGCCATTGGCTTTTTTATTAGAGTCGTTAGGGAGAATTAAAATTATTTTTGCATTTTTTCAACTACTCTCTACTATCTCCTCACTACTCTCTCGTCTAAAAGTTTTCCGTTTTCCGTTTATCTGTCGCGTTCAACGACATACTCGCACAGAGCCAACAACGACTTGCAATATTCGCTATCCTCACATACCGAGAGAGTTGACATTGCGCGTTGCAGATATGCCTGCACGGTCTCTCTTGCAAGTTCTACGCCTTTGTGCTCCTCGACCTTGCACTGAATGAACGCCACGCTCTCCTCACTCTCGGCGCAAAGTGGAAGGTGGTGCATAATCTCCGCCTTCTCCTCCTCCGATACGCGCTCCAAAACCTCAATCAACGGAAGAGTAATCTTTCGCTCGCGGAGGTCGTTAGCCGCAGGTTTGCCAGTATTGTTGTTTGGTACAAAGTCGAGAATATCGTCTACAATCTGGAATGCCATACCGAGCATATTACCAAAGGTACGCATTGCCGAAACGCGCTGTGGCGATGCTCCTACCGAGATTGCTCCCACCGAGCCACACACCGAGAACAACGAGGCGGTCTTCTTGTAGATGATGTCGAGATAATGCTCGCGCGAAGTATCCAACTTCGAGGCGTGGTCGCTCTGAATAAGCTCACCCTCGCAAAGTGTAGACATCGCTCCGATAATATGGGTCAAAAGGTCGTACTGACCACTTTGCAAGCCGATATTCATATTGCGAGCAAGGATATAGTCGCCGATAAGCACTGCGTTGCGCGACTGCCAACGGGCATTGACCGAAGCCTGACCGCGACGAAGATTCGACTCGTCGATAACATCGTCGTGAATAAGCGATGCCACGTGGATCATCTCTACCAACATTGCAGCGAGCATTGTGCGCTTGCCGAAATTGCCTGTTGCGGAGGTTGCACCCGCTGCAAGCATCACTACTACGGGGCGCAAACCCTTACCTCGAGATGAGAGGACATATTCGAGCATATCACCAATGAGTGTTCCCTCCTCCTCGCTGAAATTCTTGCGAACAAAGGCGTTGAACTCCTCAATATAACCCTCAATTGGGCGACGAATTTGGTCAAGTGTTGTAGTCATAAAAAGTCCTATATCCGAACAAAGGTAGTGATTTTTCGAGAAAGGTGGTCTAAAAAAACGAAATTTTTTCTAACTTTGAGCGTTATTTAAGCAATATCTATGAAAAAACTTATAAATATTTTGCAAAAAGCGGTGCCGACGCTCGTCGCGTTGGTGGTATTTGGCGTGGTTGCCGTTATCGGTTTTGCACCACAGTTGGAGGGCAAAGTTCTCCCTCAGCACGACATCCGTCAATTCGACGGAATGAGTCGCGATATTCGCGAATGTCGCACCTCTTTCGATGAGGACCCACAGTGGACTGGCGCAATGTTTTCGGGTATGCCAGCCTACCAAATCAATATTAAATATCCAGCACAAATCATCAAGCGCACCTTCGACTCGGTGCAGTCGTTGTTCACCGCACCTGCTTCGATGGTCTTTTTTGCGATGCTGTCCGCCTTTGTGATGGCGTTGCTGATGGGAATGTCCGCTTGGGTAGGTATTATCGTGGGCTTGGCGTATGGTCTTTCGACCTACTTCTTCCTGATTATCGGCGCAGGACACATCACCAAGATGTGGGCATTGGTATATGCCCCAGCAATGCTCGGTTCGATTCACTACACCTTGCGACAGAATATGTGGCTCGGTGGCGCTCTGACCGCACTTTTCGCATCGTTGGAGGCTGGTGCTAACCATCCACAGATAACCTACTACTTCGTATTGGCGGCAGCGGCACTCTTCATCTCGGAGGTGGTCTACGCCATCAAGGAGAAGCGATACAAAGATATTGCAAAGCGTACCGCAGTATTGGCGGCAGCGGCGGTGTTGGCTCTCGGAGCGAACTTCGCACCACTCTACTACACTATGCAACACACCTCCGACACTACTCGTGGTGGTAGCGCACTCGCAAGCGAGGAGCGCAAAGGCCTCGATATCGACTACGCTACGGCGTGGAGTTATGGCGTGGCGGAGAGTTGGAATATGCTCATCCCCGACTTTATGGGTGGCGACTCGGGTGCAACCTTCTCGAAGGATGGCGAGGTGGTCGAATCGCTAAAGCGATTGGGTGCAGATCGTCGCACCGCCGAGGGCATTGCCAAGCAGCTCCCAACCTACTGGGGCGAGCAACCTTACACCGCAGGACCGACCTACATCGGTGCAATTGTGATTTTCCTTGCACTGCTCGGACTCTTGCTTGCCGACAACCGCAATCGCTGGTGGGTATTGGCGGCATCGGTGTTGGCAATATTTATGTCGTGGGGATATCACGCATTGTGGTTTACCGAATTGTGCTTCAATTACTTACCGCTTTATAACAAGTTCCGCGCAGTATCTACCGCATTGGTTGTTGTGGAGTGGAGCGCACCTCTTTTGGCTGGTATGGCATTGTGGCAGATATGGCAAAAGTGGGAAGATAAGCGCTTCCTCACTCGCAAAATCGCCATTGCTGCTGGTGTCACCGCTGGCTTATGCTTGATTTTCGCGATGGCTGGCTCGTCGATGTTCGACTTTGGCGAGGAGGCAAGCGTGGCGATGATGGGCGAAGCATTTGGCGACGTTGAGGTGGGCGCAGTTGTAGCTGAGGCTATGGCCGTTGAGCGTGCTTCGATTCTAGCAACTGATGCTTGGCGTTCGTTTGTTTACATCCTCTTGGCGGCAGGTATTCTGCTTGGCGCATTGCGCATCGACAAGAAGTGGCGCACGTGGGCTTTGGCATTGGTGGCGGTGTTGATTGTGGCGGATATTCTGCCGATAAATCTGCGTTACCTGCCATACGAGACATTCGTGGCGAAGCGCAACACCGAAATTCGCCCTACCGAGGCGGACAAGCAAATTATGGCAGACAAGGAGTTGGGATATCGCGTATTCAACCTTACCGTTTCGCCATTCAACGACGCTACGACCTCGATGTTCCACCGTTCAATCGGTGGTTACCACGGAGCGAAGATGGGACGTTATCAGGATTTGATTGACCACTACCTCAGCGACGGCAACGAGACGGTATTGGATATGCTCAACACCAAGTACCTCATCACACAGAATGGCGTTATCGAGCGACCTACAGCCTACGGCGCGGCTTGGTTTGTGCAGAATGTGGAGATTGTCGAGAGTGCCGACGCAGAGTTGGCGGCTTTGGGACAGATTGACCTCCGCACCACCGCAGTAGCCGAGGCTGGCGCACCACGACCACAAATCGAAGGTGCTGGCGTGATTGAGTTGAAGGAGTATCGTCCGAACTACCTGCGTTACGACTACACCCTTACGGGTGGCAGTGCCGTAGCGATATTCTCGGAAATCTACTACGACAAGGGTTGGACCGCTTACCTTGATGGTGAGCCTTACGACTCGTTCCGTGCCGACTACCTCCTCCGCGCAATGGTTTTGCCCGAGGGACAACACTCTGTAGAGTGGCGTTTCCGCGCTCCAAATTGGGGAATTGCCGAGGCGGTAACACTTATTTGCTCAATTTTGATTATCTTCGCACTCGCAATAACACTAATTTACCGAAAGTATGGCTTCTGCACCAAGAAAAAAGATATCGCGTAGAGTCGGTTTCTCCTACGCTGCCTCAACCGTCAGTATGACACTCGTGTTGTTTCTGCTCGGCGGAATAGGCTTTATTATGGCAAACCTCTTCACCACAACCAAGCGTATGCGCGAGAGCGTGACGATGATTGTCGAGTTGAAGGATAACCTCACCGAGGCGGAGCGCGACACCGTAGCGGTGCGCCTTGCCGAGAGCGATATGGTCGCTTCGCTGAAGTTTGTGTCGAAGGAGGAGAAGATGGCCGACGAGGAGTTCAAGCGCGTATTCGCCGTAGATATTCAGGGTATCTTGGGCGAAAATCCGCTTCCCGACAGTTATGACGTAACCCTTTCGGCTTTGTCGTCGGACAAGGAGGCGCTCGATAAATTTGCCGAGGAGGCTCGCAAGATTGATGGTGTGGATGTGGTTACCTATCCGCAGAGTTTCATCGAGGAGATGCACTCCACGCTCGATGTTATGCAGATTATAATGGTTGTATTTGGTGGTGCGTTGCTCGTCGTGTCGTTCGTGTTGCTCGGCAACACCGTTCGCCTGGCGGTCTACTCACAACGCGAACTGATTAACACACTGAAGGCGGTGGGTGCCACCAAGTGGTTTATTATGCGCCCATTCGTGGGACGCAGTGCCTTACAGGGATTGCTCGCTGGAGTAATCGCCACCCTCTTGCTCGGCGGTGCGCTCTACGCTTTGAACCTCGCCATCCCAGAGTTGGGCATCATCCCGAAGTGGGAGGTAGCAGCCATCTTCAGCGGTGCAATGGTTGTAACGGGAATCGTAGTGGCGGTAATCTCTACCCTACCCGTAGTGAATCGCTTTGTTAATATGAAGTCGAACAAAATACATATCTGTTAATATGAAAAATTGGTGGAACACAATGGTCGCAAAATTTAATAGCGTAAGCGACAAAAACGATAAAGCAATGCCCCTCACAATGCGCAACTATCTGCTTATGGCGGTAGGCTTTGTGGTGATTGTTTTGGGCTTTGTATTGATGTCGGGCGGCACTGTGGCTACACCCGAGGAGTTTTCGTACGACATCTTCTCGTGGCGTAGAATCACACTCGCTCCAATCCTCGTAATAGGCGGTTTTGCCTTCGAGATTTACGCTATCTTGAAGCGATTTTAGTCGGCAAGTACCCCTCGATGCAATGTTAAATTATTGTTAAATTTGACAAATTGTGTTGTAGGAGTAGTCGATTTGACTTATCTTTGTGAAGATTAAACCTAAACTTATATACTTCTTATGGGAGAAATTTACTATGTAATGATTGGCATCCTTGCGCTCCTGGCCGTTTCGGGACTCTATGTGGGCGTGACCAACGATGCTGTTAACTTCCTAAACTCGGCTATCGGCTCGCGAGCTGCCAAGTTCCGCACAATCCTTATCGTGGCATCGTGTGGAATCCTTATCGGAGCATTGACCTCGAGCGGTATGATGGATGTGGCGCGTCACGGAATGTTCCATCCAGGGTTGTTCACATTCAAAGAGGTTATGATGCTATATGTCAGCGTGATGTTCGCGAATGTCATCCTGCTCGACCTCTACAACTCGCTCGGATTGCCTACCTCGACCACCGTATCGCTCATCTTCTGTTTGCTCGGTTCGGCAATCGCGGTAGCACTCTTTAAGATTGGCGCAGACCCTAATATCTCGTACCTCGAATTGGGCAACTACATCAACACCGCCAAGGCGATGGGTATCGTTTCGGGTATTCTCCTCTCGGTGATTCTCGCCTTCACGATGGGTACAATTGTGATGTGGATTTCGCGACTCATCTTCTCGTTCCGCTACGTTAAGATGTTGCGTCGCTTCGGCTCTATCTGGTGCGGAATGTCGCTCACCGCAATCCTCTACTTCGCACTCTTCAAGGGCTTGAAGTCGCAGCTCGGAGGCACCGACTTCGTAGCGTGGGTTGATGAGCATCTCATCGTCGCACTCGGCATTGCGTGGGTATGCTGCGCGTTGGTACTCTTCTTCTTGCAGCTCTTCCGCGTGAATATCTTGCGTATCACAATCCTCTCGGGTACATTCGCATTGGCATTGGCATTCGCAGGTAACGACCTCGTGAACTTTATCGGCGTGCCTATCGCGGGATTGGAGGCGTTCACCACAGCAAAAGCAGCAGGCGGCGATACATCGTTGTTGATGACAAGTTTGGCAGAGCCAGCAAAGAATGCAAATAATACGATCTATATCGTAATCTCTGGTATCATAATGGTAGCGACCTTGTGGACTTCGCGCAAGGCTATGAATGTGTCGCAGACCGAGCTTTCACTCACTTCGGCAGGTGATGATGGTGGCGACCAGCAGTTCTCGTCGTCGGTATTCTCGCGCGCTTTGGTGCGTGCCGCAGTGAACACCTCGCGTTTCTTCGACAAGATTACCCCTGCCAAGGCAAAGAACTTCATCGAGAAGCGTTTTGAGTGGGCAGACATCGAGTGCAGTGGTGCACCTTACGATATGATTCGTTCTACCGTTAACCTTACTACCGCATCGTTGCTTATCGCACTCGGTACCTCGTTGAAGTTGCCTCTTTCGACCACCTACGTATGCTTTATGGTGGCTATGGGTTCGTCGTTGGCTGATAAGGCGTGGGGACGCGAGAGTGCAGTATATCGTATTACAGGTGTGTTTACCGTTGTGCTCGGTTGGTTTGTGACTGGCTTCGGTGGCTTCATCATCGCATTCGTTCTCGGCTTGTTGTTGATGTGGGGCGATGTATGGGCATTCGGTGCTATCACACTCCTCGTGGTATATATGTTTATCCACTCGAACTTCATCCCTAAGAAGAAGAAGGAGAATAACAAGAAGAGCGATGCTGAGGTACGCGAGAACTTGGTGAATAACACTATGACTGGCGTTTCGGATACTATCAAGGCAACTACTCGCATCTACAACCGCACTATCGTGGCGTTGATGAAGGAGAATCGCAAGGCGTTGAAGGAGCTCACCGCCGAGGCTGCAGAAATGTACGAGGAGAATCGCCGATTGAAGTACAATATCGCAACCACATTGCGTACTACCTACGGCAAGGATTTGAATCTCTCGCTCTACTATGTGCAGATTCTCGACTACCTGAACGAGATGACCAAGTCGTTGGTACACATCACTCGCCCTTCGTTCGAGCATATCGACAATAACCACACTGGTTTGAGCCAGATTCAGACCGAGAATCTTATGTCGATAAATGCCGACGTGAACGAGATCTATTCGCGTATTATATATATGTTCACCTCGAACGACTTCTCTACTATCGACGAGGTGTTGACAATGCGCGATAACCTCTTCGAGCGTTTGGCTCAGTCTACTAAGGAGGAGTTGGCGCGTATCACCGCTGGTGAGTCGAACTCTCGCGCTGGAATGTTGTTCTTGGGCATCATCTCGGAAACCAAGACAATGGTGTTGCAGTCGCGTAACTTGCTCAAGTCGCGCCGCTACTTCATCGAGCAGGAGGGCAAAGTCATCCGCCAAAACCGCATCTACGAGTAGAAAACTTACTCTGCAGAATATGAAATAACGGACACCAATCGGTGTCCGTTATTATTTTATTATAAGGAATAGATTTTTCAGGCAAGGCGTAACACAGAAATCACCTTGTTTGGCAATCTGTAAAATCGTATAACAAGAGGGATTTCAAGGCTTGCGAAGCACGAGAAAGCGGAGCATACTAAACGTATATGAGCATTTCGAGTGCAAGCGTAACGCAGAAATCACCTTGTTATACGATTTTACGGTACTGGGTCGT
>JAZQWU010000105.1:0-3646 GCA_045632505.1 Alistipes sp.
CGGCATCTCCATCATTTCGGGCGCAGCTTCGCTCGGTAGTAGTCGTTCGGCAGGTAGGATTGGCGTTACAAGTATCGCCTACATTCTGCTGACTACGGTCATCTCAATCGTTATCGCAACCGTTGCCGGTCTTATCTTCAAGCCGGGAGAAGGTTTGAGTGCCGAGGGCGTAGCTTCTATTATGGCATCGGCATCGTCGGAGCAGGGCGCACCTGCAGACCTCTCGTTCTGGGATACGGTGATTGGTATGATTCCAGCCAATCCAGTACAGGCGTTTGCTGAGGGTAACGTCTTGCAAATCATCGTCTTTGGATTGTTCTTGGGCTTTGGTATTGCTGCCCTTGCAGAGGATAAACGCGCGAAGGTTATCAACGGTTTAAACTATCTGCTCGAGGCTCTGATTTGGTGCATTGGCAAGGTGATGTTGGTGGCTCCGCTGGGCGTTTTCGGCTTGATGGCAGAGGCGATGGGAACATTCGGATTCGACATTCTCCTGAAGGTCGCAAACCTCTTGTGGGTCGATTTGATAGCCGTTTTCGTGATGGGACTCGCGGTCTATCCACTTACGGTGATGTTCTTCTCGAGAGTCGGTGTTAAGGATTTCTTCTCGGCAATGCTCCGTCCGCAGATTGTGGCATTCTCGACCGCCTCGTCGATGGCTACGCTCCCAGTGACTATGGGCGCGTGCGACAAGATGGGCGTATCGAAGCAGGTGTCGGGATTTGTTGTGCCACTCGGTGCAACCATCAATATGACGGGTAATGCCATCTATTATACGCTGGTGGCAATCTTCTTTGCACAGTTCTACGGCATCGAACTCGGCATTGCGCAATATGTGGCAATTACGGTCACCGCTTCACTCGGTAGCATCGGTCAGGCAGGCGTGCCAGGACCTACATTGATGGTTGTGGCGGTGCTGGTGGCAGCTGGCATTCCGATTGAGGGATTGCCATTGCTCTACGCCCTCGACCGCCTTTTCGATATGATTCGCACAGTGCTCAACATCACAGGTGATGCCGCGTGCGCAGTGGTCACAGACCGATTTGCTGACGCAAAAACGGAAAACGGAAAAAGTTGAGAGTTGAGAGTTGAAAGTTGAGAGATTAAAATAAAAACCCTAACGCCTCTAATGCCTCTAACGACCCTAATAAAACTATGGAACAAGCAGAATATTTTGACACATTTGAGAACAACCTTTTAACAGAGTTGTTGCGTCTTTGCACATCGCACAAGATGCTGGATGGCACACTCCTCTCGTCGGAGGATATCGATGAGCGCTGGAAGGAGTATGCGCCTGAGTATATGGCAGATGCCGTGCCACAAGTGAATGCCTTCCCTGCGGCCGCTATTGCGTGGGCGGGATATGTCGGAATGGCGGTAGCACACCGATGGGACGAGGATTGGGAGACTTACGCCACTGAGCCGTATGCGAGGCTGCACGGCGCGGAGGGCTTTGACGATATGGACGAGCATATCTTGCAGAATGTCTTGGGCTTGCCACTCGATTCGGAGGAGGTATCGAAAATCGAGGATATGTTGCGCCGCTGCGCCAACACCACGCAGACCTTCATCCGTCGCGAGGACACCGAAGCACAAAGCACCAAAGCGTTCTACATCTTCGCTCGCGCCACTCGCGTCCTATTCCGCATCGGCGCCGCAATGGAGCTCCACCGCCTCGGCTACAAATTCGAGAAGGTCAACCTCGCCGAAAACCAACCGATAAACTAACACAACAAAATACAAAAGGCTGTCACGAAGACAGCCTTTGTTGTTGATAGATTTAGCCTCTCCTACAACTCTGTTTTCCAGAGGCCGTGGAGGTTGCAGTACTCGTAGACGGCGATTGGTTTCGAGTCGCAGGTGCAGAATACCGCCTCTGGTTTGTCGGTCAGGTCGATGCGGTGACCGCCATTCTCGGTCTCGACATAGATGAAGGCGATGTGATGCTCTGGCAACATTGGGTGTGCCACGCTACCAACCTCAACCTTGATGTGGTTGTCGTCAATCTTCGTAACAACGGGAACGTGCTTCTCGTTGCTTGCATCAACGGTATTTGGTACCAACTCCTTCATAGGTACGCCGCAGCATATAACTGGAACTTTCGAGTCAACTACTTTCTGGATAACATTGCCACAATGAGGGCAAACATAAAATTTAACAGCCATAATATTCTGAATTTTAAGGTTTTTAACAATATAATTTATTTTATTTTTCTCTTATCAATCAAGCAAAAATCTATTCTCTCGTACGGCGAGGCGTTACCGCACTCGAAGAGTACGCCAACTTGCTTTCGCGGCATAATCACGATATCTGAGTAGGCAGATAATCCACTCTCCAAAACTGTGCCAGAACTCCACGTCTTACCTCCATCGCGGCTTTGTCTTAGGGTTAATCGCTCCCTGGCGCGCGTTGAGGCTGGGTTGCTGAACAACAGATGGTTTGTTGCACGACCCTTCTCCGAGTAGCCAATTATCGAGCCTTGGCACACCGGTTCAATCAGTTGTGCATCGCGCACCACCTCGCCCGATGTAAGTGCGCCATCGCGACTTATTGCGTAGTGGCGGGCATATCGGTCTGCTCCTCGTTGCCACCTCGAGTTGTGCATTATGTCGCCATTTGCCAACTCCGCAACAGTAGACTCGTTGCCACCCTTCAAAGTTGCACCTATATGCCAATTCTCGCCACAATCGTCGGAGTAGATGAGGTGGGCATTGTAGTAGGTGCGACCGCCCTCGTAGAGCGAATGAACGCACGGCACAACCACTCTGCCACGATGCGACTTGTGTTGCAACTGAATGGCGTGACAAGGTCCTGTGGCATACCACGCCCACTCGTTGCGCTTGGTCGAGGATGTAATCTCGCGCGGAGTGCTCCACTTGCGACCATCATCGTCCGAATGGCAGATAAAGACTCGTCGTGTATCTTGCGACTTGCGCCTCATAATGGCACGCTCTTTATCGCATCCGCGATTCCAAGTCATAAGCAACAATATGCGACCACTCTCTCTGTCTACAACTGGCGATGGATTGCCGCAGGTGTTCTCCGCATCGTCCCACACAACGATAATCTCGCCCCACGACGCTCCCCCATCCTCCGAACGACGCACAACCAAGTCGATGTTTCCCGCATCGCCTATGCCGTCGCGCCTTGCCTCAGCAAATGCCAACAACGTATTGTTTGCGGTGCGCACGATAGCTGGAATGCGGAATGCCGAGTAGCCACTCATACCACTGCTATAGACCGTTGTGCGGAGCGATGTTGTCTCCGACGAACGACCAAACGCAACGCTGGTGAGGAGTGATAATGCGATTATGGAGAGCAACCTCTTCATATTATCAAATCATTAGAACGCCCACAACCAAGGAATTACCGAAATGACCAAGAGCAGAAGCAACACCAAATAGAGCGATGTACGCAGACTTCTGCTGGCGATGTGCTTCTTGAAGAAGCCATCAATCATCGGCCAATGGAGTGCGATATGCACTACCAGCAACACCATCACCGCAACACCCGCCCAGAGGTGTATATGCGCCCAGGTGCGACGGCTCCACAACTCGAAGAATGAAGAAGCCGCTTCGCGCACCCACTCAACTTCCGATGTACGACGCAATCGTGCAATAACACGGATAACAACACCGCTAATACT
>JAZQWU010000106.1:0-10268 GCA_045632505.1 Alistipes sp.
ACCCACTCCAACTCGGGCATTACGCGGAAGTTCATACCATAGATACTCGCCACCAAAGTCGCGGGCATAAATACGACAGCTGCCACCGAGAAGATCTTCACAACCTCGTTCTGCTCGATGTTGATAAGACCGAGAGCCGAATCCTGGATGTAGTCCAATCGCTGGAATGAGAAGTCGGTGTGCGAGATAAGCGAGTTAACGTCCTTAATCATCAACTGCAATCGCGGATAGATATCGTTAGGGAATCGCTCCGAACGCAAGATACCCGAGAGAATACGCTGGCGGTCGAAGATATTCTCGCGAAGCACCATAGTGCGCTCCTGTAAGGTGCTGATACGCAAGAGAACAGCCTTGTCGATTGAGTCCTCCTTTGCAATCGTTTTAGAGAGAGTCGAAACCTGACGACCTACCATCTCGACGAGGTCGGCGTCGAAGTCGATACGCACCTCGAGCAACGAGATGAGGATGTGGTAGCCAGTCGAGAAACTGCGGTAGTTCATCTGCAAGCGCTTCTCTGCCTCGCGGAAGGTGCGCATCTCGGCGTTTCGCACCGACACCAACACACCCTCGTTCGAGAGGATGAACGACACTGGCTCAACCTCGAAGCTCTCGCCCATAGGAACGAAGAAGTTCGAGTTCGAGATGATGGCATTCTCGTGTTCTGAGTACTTTGAGGTGGACTCAATCTCCTCGACCTGTTGCTTGGTTTGGAGGCTTATCTCCATAAAGTTCTCGACAGCCTTCTGCTCCTTGATGGTAGGCTGCACCATATCAATCCAGAGAATATCATCGAAGCCGAGGTCGTCGAAGAGCTCGGTATCAGCATTGCGAATAATCTTGTTGTATTGCTTCAAGTAGATAGTAATCATCTCTTTTCCATTTTAAGAAACCTGCGCGGTTTCAGAGGTTTAACTTCGATTTGTATGTCTTCGGTGTGTGTTCGGTAGAAGTTTTATCAAGAGCCCAAACACATCAGATTACCTTCAGCCGGGATTGACTTTCGGCTCAATCTTGAGGCCGTAGTCCCAGAATTTTTTAAGTGCGTTATGCTTCTGTATGTCGAACAAAAAGTCGATGTTCTGTGTCAAATATTCGTAGGCATACTCCCTATCTGCGTAGTCGCTCTCGAGAATTGCCTCGTAGATATGCTCGATGCCATAGGTGAACGCCGCTTGCAACTCGTCGCGTACCTCGTACGACAGACCCTTGCGAGCAACCCATACGGCAAATGTGAATGGCATCTTTGTAGCCTTGCGCCACTCCTCTGCCAAATCGTAGGTGTGGGCGAACTTGCCCTCGTGGTCGAAGACCTTGTCGCCAATGAGTAAGAATGCATCTCCCTCCTCAGCGTGGTCAACCACCGAGTAATCCTCCATCGAAACCCACTCTGGCTCGATTTTCCACAACTTCTTGGCGAGGAAACCGCACAACTGTACCGAGGTCTTCGAGTGTGCATCGAGGAAGATGCGACGCACCTTCTCGATAGGCGAGTTGCTCATCACAACCACCGTACGCACCTTATCCACCGCACCTATGCAGTAGTCGGTGATAATCTCAGCGTCAGGGAGTGACGGCACCATCGCAGCAGGCACAAGCGCGATGTCGGCTTTGCCTTCGACGAAGTTTTGGTAACAAGTTGCAGGGGGTGTAAGCAGTAGTTCGGCACCGAGGTTAGCGTGGTGTCGAAGTCCATAGATGAACGGTATCGTATTCAAATACGATACTGCAATTATTTTTGCATTTACTGCCATCATCCATCGTTAAGAAGCCAATTGACTTTATTATTCATTGTTCTTTTCGCCTGTTTCCGACTCTTTTTCACTTTGATTTTCATTACATAGCCCACGCTATGCGCAAAAAATCAATAGTAAAAAATAGTCACAAAACAGACCCGAAAATAACTTCGATAACAAAGTCAAATGGTTTCTTTTTGAAAGAAAGTTTCAATCCCCCAACTTCGTTAAAGGTTATTATCAGTGCAAAGATAAGAATTTTTCATACAGAATGTTCGCCAAAGTTCCATTTTTTGGCGAAAACATAGCGATTTATTCCAAATATGTGGAATTTTGCCTACAAATGTGAGTAGGTTGGCAACTCGCGAGTGGTCTGCGCATCGAATGCGAAGGCGATGAAAATCATCACTGAGAAGGCCAACAACGAAGAACCTCCATAGGATATGAGTGGCAATGGAATACCCATAACCGGCACCATTCCGATGGTCATACCGACATTGATAAGGGTGTGGAATAGGAGTATCGACGCAACGATATAACAGTAGACACGCCCGAAGGTCTCGCGCTGGTTGTCGCCCATACGCATCAGTCTAAAGATAAATGCGATGATGAGTCCCAACACTATAATTGCGCCGAAGAATCCGAACTCCTCGCCGATGGTGCAGAAGATGAAGTCGGTATGTTTCTCTGGCACAAGACCATAGCGGATATGCGATCCTTGCAGATAGCCCTTACCGAACATACTGCCCGAACCGATGGCAATCTTCGACTGGCGAACATTGTAGTTGAGTGTCGCATCGTCGGTTATGCCGAGGAAGGTCATAATACGATTCTGCTGGTGAGGTTTCAGGAAGCTGAACATCGCGTTCGATGTTGGCGTGATAAAGACCGAGACCACAAAGAGCAAAACCATTACATATATATTACGTATGCGCGTGCGATAGGCGTAGACGCAGACACCAATCATCGAGAGTACGGTGGTGCAGAGCAGTACGCCATAGTAACTCACCGACACCGAAGGCATTGCATTCAAGACGAGGAACAACAATGTGCTACCGCCAAAGAGTGATGCGAGGTAGAGTATGGTATGTCGCCAATTGCGGTTGGCGAATGACTCAGACACGCTGAATACCAATATCAACGCTATGAGCAACACTATAGGTGAGAATAGGAACGAGAGCAAGAAGAGCAACGCTATAAATATAATAGGTATGCAGAGCCACTTGTTCAATCCCTCGCGGTAGAGCATAAAGATGAACGAGCAAAGCACCAATCCCGAACCGGTATCGTTCTGCAGATAAGTGATTGCGAGAGGCACAAACAAAAGTGCCGCCACCTTCACCAAGCTTCGGAATGACGATATCGAGAAGGCATATTCGCTCATCAAGCGTGCTGTGGCCAGCGCGATAGCAATCTTGGCAAACTCCATAGTCTGCAGACGAATAGGTCCGAACTCGAACCACGCCTTCGCGCCATTTACCGTTCGACCAAAGAGCAAGGTGGCAAAGAGTGCCAATATAGCAGCGGCATAGAGGAAGTAGGCGATTTTGTGCCACAAACTCCTGTCGAGCAGCAATATGACTACGCCCACGACGAGCGAGATGCCGAGCCAAACAATCTGCTTGATATAGTTGTGCGAGAAGGAGAATACATTCTCGCTATCCTCCACCCACGATGCCGACAACACCGCCATAACACCCACCGCAACAAGCAATAGGTAGAGTAGCAGTGCCACATAGTCGATACTGCCAAAGAGTGAATCGCGTCTTCCTGTTCCGTACTGCATCTCTTCTCTACTTTTTCTTCGGTTGCTTCTTCTTGTACATCGGGTAGGCGATGTGCTTCTTCTTCACATACTCCATCAGGTGTGGGCGCTTGATGGTGTCGGTGAGGTACTTCTCCTCGATGAGCGAGGCGATAGGCACCGCCATCTCCGCACCGAAACCTCCGTGCTCCACATATACCGCGATGGCAATCTTAGGGTTCTTGCGCGGAGCAAACGAGATAAAGGTCGAGTGGTCCTCGCCCTTCGAGTTCTGTGCCGTACCCGTCTTTCCGCAGACATCAAGTCCTGGCAAGCGCGCACCCTGGCAAGTACCATCGACATTCACGCCTCGCCACATACCCTCGACCACGTGCTCGAAGTATTTCGAGTCGACCTTGGTGTATTGCTTCTGGTAGAAACGGCTATCGAGCGAGTCTTGCCCCTCAATCTCGCGGACAATATGCGGAATGTAGTAGTATCCTCTGTTTGCAACAATCGCTGCGAGGTTAGCCATCTGCAACGGGGTACAACCCAACTCACCCTGACCAATCGAGAGTGAGAGGATGGTCAGTGCATTCCACGATCTGTGGAATCGCTTGTCGTAGAACTCGCGCGTAGGGACATAGCCCGTACCCTCGCCCAAGAAGTCGGAGTCGAGTTTACGACCAAAGCCGAACGATAGCACATAGTCGCGCCACACATCGAAACCATCCTTCGCAATTGGATACTTCTTCTTGTTTTCGAGAATGTTTCGGAAGACATAGCAGAAGTAGGCGTTGCACGATGTGGCGATAGCGTAGTTGAACGCCAATGGCGAACGGTGTGCGTGACAGCCAATATGCTCACCACCAAGGTGATAGCCCATATTACACGAGTAGGTGTAGTGCGGTCGCAAGACATTTTCCTGCATACCGATAAGTCCCGTCACGAGTTTGAATGTCGAACCTGGCGGATAGCGCGACTTTACGGCGCGATTCCATAACGGCATACGAGGATTATTGATTTCGCGTGCGTAGTTGTTGCCACGCTCCTTACCAATTACAAGTTCGTCGGGGTTGAATGTCGGGGCTGAGACCATAGTGAGAATCTCGCCCGTCGATGGCTCGATAGCCACCACTGCACCGACCTTGCCCTCCATCAACTCCTCGGCAAGTTGTTGCAACTCGGCATCGATGGTGCAGACAATCGACTTGCCGGCCACGGGGTCTTTCAATATGGTGTTGCGGTCTGCCTGCGGAGCGTAGATGTCTTGCAAGACGACACCCTTCTCACCACGCAACACATCTTCGTAGGCACGCTCCAAACCCTCCATACCGATATAATCGCCTACGGAGTAGGAGTCATCTTTCTCAATCTTAGCCTTTGTCACCTCGTTGATGCTACCCAGAAGGTTACCTCCAATCTTGCGGGGATATTGGCGAACCGTACGTTGCGAGGTGTAGAATCCGCCAATATTCATCTCGTCGAGCAGGAGTTTCTGCTCAACAGAGATGGGGTAGCGTGTGAGTCGGTTCTCACGACGATATGGTGATTGCTTAATCTTCTTGACAAGTGCCTCGCGCGACATTCCGACAATCGCACTTACGCGCGTGGTGTCGAATCCCGACTTAGGCATATCCTTGCGCACGATAGATACGTCGTAGCACAAGCGGTTCTGCGCCAGCAACTCTCCGTTGCGGTCGTAAATCTCGCCACGTGGCGGATAGACTACTACGTTTCGCAGATAGTTTCGCTTTGCCTCCTCGTCGTAGCGGTCATCCACAAGTTGGATGTAACCCAGACGTAGTCCGAGCATTGCGAATATAAAGATTACGATAATGCGAGCGATGAGTGCTCGTGGCGACAATCCTCCCTCCTTCATAGCCTATGCCGACAAGCGTTTCATTAAGAGCATTACGATAATGTAGTCGAGGAGCAACGAGGCGAGTGTGCTGCACAAGATGCGCAACACCAAAGTTCCAAAGTTATCGAACGACAACCACTCGACCAAATAGAAGAGTACCGAGTGGAGCGCAACCATAATGATGAAGTAGCGGTGGAAGCGGATGCCAAGTCGCTTAATCGAAGGGATTCCCTCCTCCTTCGACATTGGCGAGAGTCCCGCAAATAGGTAGAGCAATCTGTGACGTGCGAGTGCGATAGGGAGCGTAACAATGGTGTTCAAACCAGCAGTGCCCATTGTCACATCCATCACCAAGCCGAGCAACAATCCCACACCGAGCATCTTCCACTGCGATGACTCAATCGGCATAAGCAACAAAAGCACGATATATACCATAGGAGCCACCAGTGGCGATATCGAGAGGTTGTTCAGTACGAACACCTGCACGAAAAGCACCACCAAGGTCAACATTGTATATACTTTTGCTCTCATATCTTTAGCTATCAGCCATTAGCTTTTTTAATTATGTTTTTTAACACTCTCTTCGAGTGATTGTGCCTCGCCAGCGCCAGTGTTGCGCACCAGCACCACATTGAAGATTCGACCCATATCGGCCGCCAAGCGCACCTTGCAGTTGTAGGATGTCCCGTTGTCGGACAACGCCACCGACTCGATATTGCCGATGATGGTCTCCTTCGGGAAGTAGTGCGAGAATCCTGCAGCGCATACCGTATCGCCCTCCTTCACATTGGCGTACTTCGACAACTCCACAAAGTCGATGACCTGCGAGTCACCACCGCCCCACACCAGCGAGCCGTGACTGCCATCGCCAGGTAGGAGACCGCCAATTCTAAAGTCAATATTCAGCAAGGTCTTCGCCACCGCAAAGTTCTCCGAACTATCCACCACAACGCCTACTGCGTAGCCCTCTGGTGTCATCACCGCCATATCGGCGTATACTCCATCCTGATAGCCTTTGTCAAGTGTTATGAAGTTACGAAGACGGTTGGTAGTAGACGAGATGACGTGCGACGAGATGTACTCATATCGCTGAATCACACCTTCAACCTTCACCTTTCCCTCAGGTTGCGAAGCCTCAAGTGCCTTCACCTTGTTCTCCAACATTGCGATATGCTCCGTCAATTGCATATTCTCCTTTCTCAACGACAGATAGTTAGATATTCCCGCAAATGTCGAATGGAAACGCCCAACCATCGAATTCGACCACATCAGCAGTCTCGCCTGCGTATATGGTGTCGAATAGGCGTAACAACGGATAGCGATAATCTCAATAATTATAAAGACTATCGCTACGCCTGTTTTGCGGAGGAAATATACTAACTTCTGCATTGAAAAAATTATTTTGATTGGTAAATTTTGCACGAGTGCTTCGGTCTCCAAACTCCTCACATAGGTTTACTATGCTGCGGGTTTGTCGCCTCGCCTCGCACAAAATTTCCTCAATCAACTCTAATTTTTTTAGAATTATTCTGATTGGAGAATCTTTCACTGAGCTTCGGTCTCCAAACTTCTCACATAGGTTTACTATGCTGCGGGTTTGTCGCCTCGCATCGCACAAAATTTCCTCAATCAACTCTAATTTTGTGCTATTAGCTTTTAGCTATTAGCCATTAGCTTTTTAGGAAAGATAGAGAGTTTAGGGAATATAGTTTTCGCTAAATTCTCTAAACTCCTTAAATTCTCTAAATTATCGCATCAAGAACGAGAAGCGGTTGATATTCTTCAACGCGATGTTCGTTCCGCGAACTACTGCACGCAGTGGATCCTCAGCGATGTGGAACGGAATGCCGGTCTTCTTCGAGAGACGACGGTCCAAGCCCTTAATCAACGCACCACCACCTGCGAGGTAGATACCATTCTTAACAACATCGGTGTAGAGCTCAGCTGGCATCTCCTGCAACACCTTCATCAACGCTGCATCGAGCTTCGACAACGACTTGTCGAGTGCGTATGCGATCTCGTTGTACGAGAGGGTTACGGTCTGAGGGAGTGCTGTGAGGATATTTGGACCTGTGAATACATAGTTCTCAGGTGCGTCATCCAACTCAGGTACTGCAGCACCAATGCTACACTTAATCTTCTCGGCAGTAGCCTCACCTACGCGCACGCCGTGCTGAGCGCGAACGTACTCCATAATGTCGTTTGTGAAGACATCACCTGCGATGTCGATAGACTCCGAGCATACGATACCACCCAACGGGATACAAGCAATCTCCGAAGTACCACCACCGATATCGATAATCATATTACCCTCTGGTGCCTCTACGTCGAGACCTGCACCGAGAGCTGCAGCCATAGGCTCGAAAATCATCGCTACCTCGCGACCACCTGCGTGCTCTGCCGAGTCACGAACGGCGCGGATAGCAACATCGGTCGAACCCGACGGGATACAGATAACCATCTTGAGCGATGGCGAGAAGAGCGAGCTTCTGGTCTTAATCTTGCGAATCATACCGCGCAACATCAACTCTGTAGCGTTGAAGTCGGCGATAACACCATCCTTCAAAGGGCGAATGGTGCGAAGGTTAGAGTTTGTCTTACCCTGGAAAGCGTAAGCCTGACGACCGAGTGCAGCCAACTGGCCATTCTGCACATTCACAGCCACAACTGACGGCTCATCTACAACCACCTCGTCGTTGTAAACAATCAGAGTGTTGGCTGTACCAAGGTCGATAGCCAACTCCTGTGTTAATGAAAAAAGTCCCATAGTTTTTATCGTTTATTTTTATTTATATTTTATTCCAAAATACAACTCACGACAAAGGTAGTGAAAAGTTATATAACTTTTCCTATTTTTCTAAAATTTTTATTACCTTTGACGACTATTTTTAACAAAGTATATTTCAAACTATAAAAAGAGTAAAAAATATGGCACTTCTTAAACTTAATACCGCTAAGAGTGGTATCGCATTTTCGGAGGAGTTGAAGGCTTCGGCTATGGCTGCAAACTCGTTGCTCCACTCGGGCAAGGGCGCAGGAAATGACTTCCTCGGTTGGGTAAATCTCCCATCTTCGATTGACAAGGCACAGATTGACGCTATCAACGCTTGCGCAGCTTCGTTACGCGCTAAGGCTGAGATAGTTATCTGCATCGGTATCGGTGGTTCATACCTCGGTGCAAAGGCTGTAATCGACGCATTGAGCAACCCATTCGAGATGTTCTACGCAGAGCACAAGAACCCTATCGTTTTGTTCGCAGGTCAGAACATTTCTGAGGACTATATGGCAGAGATGATGGAGGCAGTGAAGGATCGTTCGATTGCTACTATCGTAATCTCGAAGTCGGGTACTACAACCGAGCCAGCTATCGCCTTCCGTATCATCAAGGAGGAGATTGAGAAGCGTTACGGCAAGGAGGAGGCAAAGTCACGTATCGTGGCTATCACCGACAAGGCTCGTGGTGCTCTCAAGACTCTCGCTACAGACGAGGGTTATGCAACATTCGTAATTCCTGATAACGTGGGTGGTCGTTTCTCGGTACTCACTCCAGTAGGTTTGCTCCCACTCGCAGTAGGTGGCGTAGATATCGAGAAGTTGGTTGCTGGTGCTGCTGCTATGGAGGCTGCAACAGCTGAGGGCGTAGCATTCGAGGATAACCTCGCAGCACAGTACGCTGCAACTCGTTTCGCACTCTACACCTCGGGCAAGAAGATTGAGATTCTCGGTTCGTACGAGCCTAAGTTGCAGAACATCAACGAGTGGTGGAAGCAGCTCTATGGCGAGAGCGAGGGTAAGGATGGCAAGGGTATCTTCCCTGCATCGGTTACTTTGACCGCAGACCTTCACTCTATGGGTCAGTACATCCAGGAGGGTGAGCGTTCGATGTTCGAGACAATTATCTCTGTTGAGAAGCCTGCACACGAGGTGCGTGTTGAGGCTGACTCGGCAAACCTCGACGGCTTGAACTTCTTGGCTGGCAAGCGTTTGCACGAGATTAACAAGATGGCCGAGCTCGGCGTTCAGCTCGCACACGTTGATGGTGGTGTACCAAACCTCTTGATTCAGATTCCTGCAATCGAGGAGGAGGCAATCGGCGCATTGCTCTACTTCTTCGAGAAGGCTTGTGGTATCAGCGGCTATATGATTGAGGTTAACCCATTCAATCAGCCAGGCGTTGAGGCTTACAAGAAGAATATGTTTGCATTGCTCGACAAGCCAGGCTACGAGGAGGAGAGCAAGGCGATTAAGGCAAGACTCTAATTCTTAGGAGTTGAGAGTTGAAAGAAAGAGAGTTGAGAGTTTTTCTCGACTCTCTTTTTTGCTGTTAGCCGTTAGCTTTTAGCTTTTTAGGGAGATTAGAGAGATTAAGGATATTAGAGAATTAGGGGTTTTCGTTAAACTCCTTAATCTCCTTAAATTCTCTAAACTCACTTCTACCCCCCCCCTAATTCAAAATCGCTTATAATCAGAATATTTTTTTGCAAAGCTAGGTAGCGAAACCGCAGTTTACTAGGCGTAAATGAGGATTTCGCTATCCGACGGTTTGTGCAAAAAGAACTCATTAGAACGATTTTCAAAAGAATAAGGACACTCGATTGAGTGTCCTTATCTTTCCATAGAAGAGTTAAATTACTTCTTCTTATCGTAGCGCTTTGCGTAACGGCTCATAAACTTATCCACACGACCGGCGGTATCTACCAACTTCATCTTACCAGTGTAGAATGGGTGAGATGTGTTAGAGATTTCCATCTTATACACGGGATAGGTTTCGCCGTTCACCTCGATGGTCTCTTTTGTCGAAACGGCGGACCTGCACAAAAACACGTGGTCATTCGACATATCCTTGAATGCCACCAAACGATAATTCTCTGGATGAATTCCCTTTTTCATCTTGAATGTGTTTTTTGTTAATTAAGTACTTAATTGC
>JAZQWU010000107.1:0-16725 GCA_045632505.1 Alistipes sp.
TGTCGTCGTTAGAGTCGTCACCGCCAAACGGATACTCCGGCTCGCACGCCAAAAATAGCGATGTTGTTGCCAATAAAACGGCTATAAATAATCTTTTCACAGAGGGTTATTTGTTATTTGTTATTTTTTCATTCGTGGGAACTGAAATATAATCGAGAGCACCACCATCACACCGATTGCTATCGGATAGTAGAGGTGTGGGATGATTTCGAGTGGAGAGATATGCGCCAAACCACTCGCCATAAGCAACTGTGCGCCATAAGGCAAGATGCCCTGTGCAAAGCACGATCCCGTATCCATCAAACTCGCACTCTTGCGTGGCGAAACGCCATACTTCTCGCTCAAGTCGCGTGCAATAGGACCTACGGTGATAATTGCGATAGTGTTATTTGCCGTACAAATATCGGTCAGTACGGTCAAACCCGCAATCGCAGCCTCTGCACCTCGTTTGCCCGAGATGCGGTTGGTGATGGCGCGAGTGATAAACTCGAATCCTCCACCCTGCTTCACGACGTTCATCAATCCGCCTGCCATAAGGGTGATAACGATGAGTTCGCACATCGAGATGACGCCATCGTCAGCAGCCTCGAGGAATGCTACGCCCGACAACGAGCCACACGACAGACCGATGATAGCCGTTGCCAAGATACCAAGCACAAGCACCACCAAGACATTCACGCCAGCAATAGCACATACCAAGACAAGCAAATAAGGCAAGGTCTTGTACCACTCTGCGGCACTTGCCGACTCGATGCCTGCGGTACTACCCGACAATCCGAGGAAGATATACAAGCCGAGTGAGAGCAACGCTGCAGGGAGGACAATCTGCAAGTTCGTGCGGAACTTATCACGCATATTGCAACCCTGACTCATAGTAGCGGCAATGGTTGTGTCCGAGATAAACGATAGGTTATCGCCAAAGAATGCTCCACCGACAACTATAGCAACCATCTGTGCGGTATCGACACCCATCTGCTCCGCCAAGCCCGTAACGACGGGAGTAAGAGCGACGATTGTGCCTACCGACGTGCCAATCGAAAGTGACACAAAGCACGCTGCGATAAAGATTCCTGCTGGTAGGAACTCGATAGGTACGAAACGCAGTGTGAAATGGACTGTAGCATCCACCGCACCAATACTCTTTGCCGTAGCGGCAAAGATACCTGCGAGGATGAAAATCCAAATCATATACATTATATTAGAGTCGGATGCACCCTCCGAGAAGATTGCAACACGCTCCTGCAACGAACGGCTCACACCTCGCAACATCGCCACAGCATAGACCGCAGCAACCACAAATGCCACCGAGATGGAGATGCGATAGAAGTCGCCCGATGCGAGCGACATTGCCAAATAGACACCTATAAGCACCATTATCGGCGACAATGCCAAAAGACCTCTCTTCATTCCGTATTGCAGATTAGTTTGCGATGGTACAATCCACAAAAATTGGATGGTGGTCAGAGCCCCAATAGCCATTGTAGTCCTTCACAATCAACTCCCAATGCTTAATCTTGATTGCGTTTGGAGTGAAGAACACGTGGTCGATGTGCATACCGTTTGCTGGGCGTGTAGTGATAGGCTTGTAGCCGCTGATAGACTGACACTCCTTATTCACGGTAACTGGCGAGAAATCCATCGTATCAGCCAAGAGCGACGAGGTTTTCAACACTCGGTAAGCCTCCGACTTCTCGTTCGAGTTGAAGTCGGCAGTAACAAATGCCGGCATACCCTTTGCCACTTTACGCACCATATCGAGCAAGATATACGACGACACAATGCGTGCCTCGACACCACGGTGGTCGTAGTGACCATTGAAGTGGTAGAACACCTTGTCGGTCTTCATATCGCGGAACTTTGCCCAAGTGAACAGACGTGGTGAGCGTGCGCCATAGCCTGGTGTACCCATCTCGTCAGACAACCAAACGGTGTCATAGTCGAGTAACTCAAAGCGCGACTTGCGATAGAATATAGGGTTAAAGTGGTGTTTGCGGTCGTTGTTGTCGCCCGTAATATTGCGACCTACCCAAGCGTACTCGTTGCCAATATGCTGCATCATAAGCTCAATCTGCGGCATATATGGCTCCTGCACTCCAAAGATGTCGAAGTCGTACTCTTCGAGCAATGCGAGGAGTGGCTCAAGACGCTTCTCTGGCCATCCGCCAACTGGGTACTGGATATTGTAGGTTGCAAGACGGAAATCTGCCGAAGCCCAATCGATCTTTGGTGTGGTCAATGCCTTAGTGCGAGCATCTGCTCCTGCCGCTGCCGAGCCTACGGTTAGAACTACCCTCTTGTTTGCAGGGTTATTCTTCACGTCAGCATTTGCAGCGTCAATCTCTGCCACCGAAGTCACTACAAGCGAGTTCTCGCTCTTGGCATCTGGCTCGCACTGCATAGCGATATATATTGCGCCATCCTTCGCCTCTGCAACTACTGGGTTTACGGTTGCAACATCGGTAGCAAGGCGCAAGCCGCCATACCAAGTCTGACCGCAATCCTCCGAGAGGTAGGCATACAACCCCTCTGGCAACCAGTAGAGGTGACGGTCGAAGCGACCATTGCGCACCATCAGCAACTTGCCATCAGCCAAGCGATACACTGCGAAGTTCTGGTCGGGAGCAGCCACAAAACGCTCTACTGCGCTCCACTCCTTGCCGTTGGTCGAGGTTGCAACATACGACCACGCTGTACCCGAAGCTCGCACTACCATACCTACTCTGCCATCGTCGTAGCAGAACAACTGAGGGTTGTTATAACGCGCCTTGATAATCTCGTTCACGCACTTTACTACGCCGAGATTCTCGCTCCACGACTTACCCTCATCGCTCGAAACATATACTCCTGCGCCACGTTTAGCGTCGAGTTCGGAGTACTTGTCTACATAAGGCGACACAAAACGAGGTGCTTCCCAGCGGTTTGCAATAAACGGAGTTTTGTCGTACGAGATAACATCTCTACCCCACAATGCCGAAGGCAACAACCACGCACCCTGCTTGTCGGCTACGGGACGACCCGTTGCAACACCAATGCCGAGGTATTGCGGAGCCTCCCACGTAGGGGTTGCCGAATCTGGATTCTTGCAGACCATTGCCCACATCGAGCCACGACCATCGAAGTAGCCGTCGAACACCGAGTAGAACAACCACATCTCGCCCTTTGGAGAGAGCCACAGTACGCCATTGCGCACCGAGAGTTTCTCCTCGCGCGCATCTAACGCTACGACAACATCACTCCAATCCTTGCCCTGCGAGTCGCTATAGAGGAGCGAAAGGAAACCCTCTTTGCCATCGCCATTGCACAATACTGCACTCCACAAACGGCCTTTTGCGGTGGTTTCGAGTGCCGAAATCTGAGTTATGGATTGATTCTCAATCGCATATTTTGCAGCCTCGGGTGCGAGGTTAGGTGTAACCTTCAAACCCACTTCGCTTGCAAAGGCAGTTGCTGCTGCCAAGATTGCTGTTGCTAATATCGAAATCTTCTTCATAGTTTTTCCTCCTTAGGTTAGTTGTAACGAACGACAAATGAACCGAAGTTTACGACTGTCTTGATAGTCGAGTTTGGTCGCAATGCGCCATTCTCGTTGTAGTCGTAGCCCAATGTACCGATTCTCTTCTCGACTGGTACTACGCGCACAAAGACCTTCTTCTGTTTGAAGAGTGTATTAGGTAACTTCACAACGTGCTCGGTGAAGCCTGCGCCTGCGATGATGCTCTCGTAGTTCGAGCCGTTTACGTTGTTGAAATACCACCAAGGCAACGTGCGCAACTTCTTAGGCTTACTGCCCTCAACTGCGTGCCACTCCTTGCCGTCGATTGAGTACTCCACGTTCCAATATACTGGGTAGCCGTACGAGGTCTGCGCCGTAATAGATCCCGCAGCAAAGCTAAAGCCGAAGATAAGCGACTTGCCCGAGATGCCCTTGGTCGAGAACTCCACCTCTACGCCTTTGCCACAGTTGTTCTGCCAATCCCACCAGTTGTGAGCCTCAGTGCGAATGCTCAATGCTCCGTAGTTCACAAAGCCGTAATGACCATTCTGCTTGCCATCCTTTGGCGAGTAGACACGAGTATTGTTAGTATCTTTGTGGCGAACGGACTCGCTCTCTGCCTTTACGCAGAGTTTACCCTTACCGATATCTGCCAACACCTTATCCGAAGTGATGCTCTTTTTCTCGCCATCCTCGGTGTTTAGGAGCTGGCTATTATCGTTCCAATTCCACTCGGCTATAGGTCTATAGATAGCCTCCGAAGCCTCCCAGTCCATAGCATAGTCGTTCTTGTCTACTGGTCGCAAGACATATCCACCGAAGACGTCACCGCCGTAGCGAGGATGCTCCTCGTAGGTCACGATGCCTCGCATATAGCCTGCACCCTGCGGCACGCCATTGCCATCGCGTCGCCAACCGCAGAGGGTGTTTGTCAATGAGTAGATTGACGAGCCCTTCTTGTCGCAGATGAGGGTTGCCCAGCCATCCATTGACTTGTTTGGATTGGCGGTCTTGTTGAAGCGAGTATTCTGAACATATCGCTCATAGACGTTCAAGAACGAGCCATCGCGAAACAAAATCTCACAATCCTTGAGCGATACGTAGGTGTAAACATCGTCGTCGGTGAGTTCACTGATGTACTTCTCCTTTCGAGGCATATCATCTGCCACACATTGGGTAAGCTCGACGATATGCTCGTCAGAGAGTCCATTAATCGTAATGCGACAAGGCTTCTCGAACTTCAATGTCGTACCCTTCAACGCGAGTACAACCTTCGCATAGCGAGGAAACTTCGAGGTAATCTTGCGCGATGCGTAGCTGATGCGGAAACCTACGTCGCCCGTCGTAGACTCGATGTAGCCTGTCGAAAGGTCGTGATTCTTGAGCGTGGTGTGATAGACCTGCTCGTTCATTGCGTTGTTGCGACCATTGTGCTTGCTGATGATGAAACCCTCGATGTAGAGTTCCTGCTCAACGGTCACGCTACCAGCCTTCTGCGCCATAGCTCGCACCTCGCGCATAGGGGTAATCTGGGCTGCAGACAATGGCAACACAAGAGCCATTGCTACGACCACCAAAAGTTGTTTGATACTCTTCATATATCTTTAGTTTTTTGTTATTGTACGCTATTCATATAGGCGTTGAACTGCTCCTTGTAGTTCTCGCCAATAGGGATATAGTCGTCGTTCGAGAGGAAGACTCTGCCCTTCGTGTAGCCAGTGATATGGCTGAGATTGATGATGTAGGAGCGATGCACACGCATAAACTGTGACGACTGCAACGAACTCTCCATATTCTTCAAGCGGAAGAGCGTCACGAGCTTTGTACCGTCAGCCAAATGCAATCGCACATACTCGCCAGCACTCTCGGCGTAGACGATGTTTGATTTCTTCACGAGGTATGTCTTGCGATCTGCGTGAACCGACAACACGCTATCATCCTCATTGTGTTCCTCGACACTCTCCTCCGAGGCAATCTCCTCGAGGTGTTTCTGCTCCTGCAACTGCAAGAGTTCGTAGAGCGACAACGCCTTCTCGGACGCGCGCGTAAGGTCTTGCAAGCCGAATGGCTTTAACAGATAATCGATAGCCGAGAGTTTGAAGCCCTCGATTGCATACTCGGCGTATGCGGTGGTGAAGATAACCATCGTAGGCATCTCGAGCGTCTGCACAAACTCTACGCCCGTCATATCGGGCATATTTATATCAACGAATATCAAATCCGTACTATTCGTCTTGAGCCACTCCTGCGCTGCTACGGCACTACGGAATGTAGCGACGAGTTCCAAGAATGGAATCTTCGATATGTATGCTGATATTTGACGCAATGCCAATGGCTCGTCATCAATTGCTATGCATCTCATTGCTATTGAGTGTTGGAATTTTGAGTGTTACACTATATTTCTCGGGGTGCTCCTCGATATTGAGGTCGTAGTCTTCGCCATAGATCAAATCGAGTCGCTTACGCACATTATCGAGTCCGATGCCTGGTGTAGAGTTGCCTTTTGCGGCATTAACCGAGTTTTCGAAGCAAGCCTTTACATAACCATCTTCGTATGTGATGTCGATGTTTATGAAAGACTTTGTATTATAACTAATGCCGTGCTTGAAGGCATTTTCGATAAATACGATAAAGATAAGAGGTGGAATATCCACTCGTCCCACCAATCGCGTTGGGTAGGTGAACGAGATGGCTACATCCTCGGTGTAGCGGATGCGCATCAACTCTATGTAGTTCTGAATGAAGCGCATATCCTCCTTCAGCGACACTGCGTTGCTACTTGTATCGTAGACCATAAAACGCATCATATCCGAGAGTCGGATTACGGTCTGCTTGGCAGCCTCGCCATCAATGTCGACCAAGGCGTGGATGTTGTTGAGCGTGTTCATCAAGAAGTGAGGGTTTATCTGATGCTTCAGATAGTACATCTCCGCCTGAATATTCTGGCGTTGCAGACGCTCAGTATCCTCGTCCTGCTGCATCTTGCGATAGAGGGTATTTATCGCATTGTTTGCGCCAACCATCAGCGCACCAGCGATGATATTGCCCCACCAAGGGAACACTGCCAAACCGATAAAGTCGGGTTTCGCAGAGTTCTGCAACTCGTAGAGTTTAATCATCGAGAACAATAGTACGACAAGCACCATCACTACAACATAATAGAGCCAACGCCAACGACCACGATGAAGATAGCGAAACAACACAAGGTGATTGAGCAAGAAGAGGAACATAAACGGCAGAATCTTCAGCAATGCGAGCAACGAGGTACGAGGGTCAACAATCTCCTCGGACATCAAGCCCGCGTTCATAAATGGCGCAATAAATACGAGCACCCACACCAAGAAGTAGAGCGTGCTCTCGCCAATGAACTGCTTGCGGATATTTATGGTTCTGCCAAGTTTCATTTCATATCACTATAAAAGGCGTTAGGGGCGTTAGAGTCTCCTCCACGCCCCTTGCCTTAATTAGACGAGTTTTGATACATCATAGAGGTATCGTTTAATTGAACGCTTCGGTGTCTTCTCGAACTCGTTTGGATAGATGATGATTCGCACCAAACGTTCGTAGGCAGCCACCTGCTCGTTCAACATCTTGAGGTTCTCGTTCATAATCTCGGTAAGACGTTCCTTCTCGATGCCCTCCTTCTCGCAAATTGCGAAGTCAGGCACTACCAGACCGTACAACTTACCTCCATTCTCCAGCACCAACGACTCGGCGACGAGAGGAAGGTTGTTGAGTTTGTCCTCAATCTGCTCAGGGTAGATATTCTGACCTGTTTCGGTCAAAATCATCGTCTTGCAACGGCCCTTGATGTAGATAGTGCCGTCTGCGTCGACGGTACCCATATCGCCCGTATGGAGCCATCCATCGGCATCCAACGCTGCCTTGGTGTCGCGTTCGTTCTTGTAGTAGCCCTGCATTACGCACTCGCCCTTGACGAGAATCTCGCCTGGGATGTTGTGCTCGTCTTCAGAGTCAATCTTCACCTCCATCATACCCTGAAGAATCTTACCGCACGAACGAATCTTAAACTCGGTAGGGTCTACCGTAACCGAGATGAGTGGTGCACACTCGGTCATACCGTAGCCCACGATGATTGGGAAGTGGATAGACTTGAGGAATGCCTCAGTCTCTTTATTAATAGGAGCACCCCCGATGATGAACAACTCTACGTTACCACCGAACGAGTCGAGCAACTTCTGACGAATCTTTGCGCGAACAACCTCGTTCAACAAAGGCACCTTGATAGCCACGCTCAATGCTCCCTTCTCGAGGAGTGGAGCAACCTGCTTGCGGTAGATCTTCTCCAACACCAGCGGCACCGATGCAATCACATTCGGGCGAACGTGCTGCATAGCCTCGACCAACACCTTCGGTGTAGGCATCTTGCCGAGGAGGTTTATGTGACCACCCACAGCAAGTGGTGTGAGGAAGTCTACGGTACATCCATAGGCGTGTGCCAGCGGCAAGAACGAGAGTGTACGACGTCCCTTCGAAAAGTAATGCGTACCTCCGTTTGCTGGCTTCAAAGTCTTGATATATGCGACGTTAGCCGTAAGGTTGTTTACCGTAAGCATAACGCCCTTCGAGTAGCCCGTAGTACCCGACGTGTAGTTCAACAAGATGAGTTGGTCGTTCGGTACATCGGCATACTTGATGTCGTTTACCGTAAAGCCGTTTGGATAGCGACGACGATAGTTTGCAGTCATACTATCCACACACTTTGTCAACTTACCGCCACGACGCTCGAACAATACGTGGTAGTCGGTCAACGAGAATACACCCTCGATATTTGGCAGTGCATCCTCGTCTAAGCCCTCCCAGAACGAATCTGTAAGGAACAACAGACGGCTCTCCGAGTGGTTTACGATATGTGCGATATCGTTCGAGGTGAAGGTCTGCATAATAGGCACGATAACTGCTCCGTAGGTCATCGTAGCGATGTATACGGCGCACCAACGTGGCGTATTGCGACCAACGAGGGCAATCTTGTCACCTCGTTTTACACCTGCTTCGTCGAAGAGGATGTGCAACTTGGCAATCTCTTTAGCAAAGCCATAATAGGAATAACTCTCGCCCGAGAAGTAGTCCGTCACGGCACTCATTTCGCGATTCTCACGAAACGACTGCTCGTACATTTTAATAAGGTTTTCTTGTAACATATAATATATATTTAAGCGGTTAATATATATATATATATATATATATATGTTTGAACTTTTCTTACTTGATTCCCAAGCGTTTTACGTCGTACAAGTAGCGCTTAATTGAACGCTTTGGAGTCTTCTCGAACTCACTCTGGTGGATGGCGATGGTCACCAATCGCTCGTAAGCAGCCACCTGCTCGTTCAATGTCTTGAGGTTCTCCTTCATAATCTCCTCCAACTGAGCGCGGTCAATACCCTCCTTCTCGCAGTGGTCGAAGTCAGGCACCACCAAGCCGTAGAGTTTACCCTCGTTCTCCAAGACGAGCGACTCCAATACGAGTGGCAAATTGTTCAGCTTGTCCTCAATCTGCTCTGGGTAGATATTCTGACCTGTATCGGTCAAAATCATTGTCTTGCAACGTCCCTTGATATATACTGTGCCATCTGGGTCCATAATACCCATATCACCAGTGTGCATCCAGCCGTCTGGCTCGAGGACTGCGTCGGTATCCTTCTGGTTCTTGTAGTAGCCTTGCATCACCATCTCGCCCTTGACCATAATCTCGCCAGGTATGTGCTGAGGGTCTGATGACTCAATCTTCACGTCGAGGTAGTCCTTCAAGTACTTACCGCACGAGCCGAGTTTATACTCCTCAGGCTGTGGCGTAACGCAGATAAGCGGTGCGCACTCGGTCATACCGTAGCCCACGATGATTGGGAAGCGGATTGACTTGAGGAACGCCTCTGTTTCGTGGTTCATTGGTGCGCCACCAACGATAAACATCTCCAAGTTGCCACCAAACGAAGCCATCAACTTCTCCTTAATCTTCATACGCAGAATCTCGTTCACCAAAGGCACCTTCATAGCGATGCTCAAAGGTCCCTTCTCGAGCATTGGAGCAATCTGCTTGCGGTAGACCTTCTCCAAAACGAGTGGCACCGAGCAGATGATGCTTGGCTGTACCTTAGCCATAGCCTCGACCAACACCTTTGGTGTAGGCATCTTGCCGAGAAGGTTGATGTGACCACCTGCTGCCAATGGTGCGAGGAAGTCGAATGCGCAACCAAATGCGTGTGCCAAAGGCAAGAACGCCAAGGTGCGACGACCCTTCTGGAACCAGTGCTTACCAGTAGACTTGTTAATCATATTCACAGCGTAGTAGACGTTGGCTGTGAGGTTGTTCACGGTGAGCATCACACCCTTCGAGTAGCCCGTTGTACCCGAGGTGTAGCTCAACACCATAAGTGCATCGTTCGGAACGTCTGCGTACTTGATGTCGTTTACGGTGAAGCCGTTTGGATAGCGACGACGATAGTTCTCGGTCATCGAGTTCACAAACTTGGTGAGTTTGCCACCCTCGCGCTCATAGAGTGCGTGGTAATCGGTAATCGAGAATACAGCCTCAACCTCAGGCAATGCATCCTCGTCCAAACCATCCCAATAAGAGTCGGTGAGGAACAACAAACGGCTACCCGAGTGGTTTACGATATGTGCGATATCGTTCGAGGTGAAGGTCTGCATTATAGGCACGATAACCGCACCATAGGTGATGGTTGCGATATATACCGCACACCAGCGAGGTGTATTACGGCCAACGAGGGCAATCTTGTCGCCCTGCTTGATACCTGCCTCGTCGAAGAGAAGGTGCAACTTGGCAATCTCCTTTGCGAAGCCATAATAAGAGTAGGTCTCGCCAGAAAAATAGTCTGTTACAGCACTCATTTCGCGGTTGTCGCGGAACGACTGCTCATACATTTTAATCAAATTTGCATCTAACATAGTTTATAGTTTTTTAGGGGCTATTAGCTTTTAGCTATTAGCCGTTAGCATTATTATCTTTTTCGTCATCCGTAAGTCCCAACCTCGAGGCTATCTCGTGCGAGAAGAAGCCCCAAGGGTCTATCTTCGATTCCGTGCCGTCGAGCAGTCGCCCTACGTTCTTGCGGTGAGTCCACACCAGTGCTATAGCCACCACGAACGAAAAGACAAGGAACGAGATGGAGGTGTGATGCAAGCCGTGACGTACATATATACTACTCGAGAAAATCGAAACAAAGACTGGGAACGAGCAACCTGCGATGATGGATGCGAGCGACACGTAGTGCCACAGCATTAGCGAAGCGAACCACACCGCAAAGCAGAGGAGCGCGATATTGGGTTGAATACCCGTAACTGCACCGAGCACGGTGGCTACGCCCTTGCCACCTCGGAAGTTGGCAAAGATGGGGAAGATATGTCCCAAAACGACCACGAAAACCGCCAAAATCTTCATATTGACAATCCACGCGCCCGAAGGGATATTTACGTCGTACTTGAGCAGAGAGAAGATGCTGACCGCCACGAAACCCTTGAGGAAGTCGATGGCAAATACGGGTGCAGCAGCGCGTGCGCCAAGCACACGCAACACATTTGTAGTTCCCGCATTCTTACTGCCGTGCTCGCGAACATCCACGCCATAGTAGCGTTTACCAATCCACACCGCACTCGGAATTGAGCCCAGCAGATATGCGATAAAAAACAGAGTTACAATACAATAATAGGTTATGACCATACTATCTTCGTGTACACATTATGTTGCAAATATAGTAAAAATTTCTTAACCTCCAAAAAAATGCGTAACAAGCGTAACAGCGTAACAAGGGTGTACACCACTGTTACGGGTGTTACGGTGTTACGAACTCCGAAGGGCATCACGGCGCAACGAGATTAAAGGCTATTAAAGGTTATTAAGGGCTATTAAGGGAGCGCAGGAATGGGTAGATTATAGAAGTTTTAATTTAGAATTAAACTTTAACAACCTTTAACTGCCCTTAATTACCCTTAATTACCCTTAATCACCCTTATAAAAACAACAAGCGTAACAAGCGTAACAAGCGTAACATAACATCACGCCCCTGTTACGGTGTTACGGTGTTACGGGTAGCGCACAGCAAAATGTCATTCGTTGTTATCAAAAACTACTCACTACTATCTACTCTCTACTAACTACACCATTTTTTCTCTCCCAATTTTTAATTTTTAATTAAATTGTCGTATATTTGCAGATTGGAATAGAATGCTTAGATAATTAATACTCTACTAATATGAAGATTGACTTTAAAAAGCACTTAGCGTCACTCGCATCACCACGTTGGTGGATGTCGTGGTTTATGATTTTCTTGGGCTGCGCACTCCTCGCTGGAGGCTACGTACTCTTCATCAGCCCCTACAACATCGTTCCTGGCGGTGTCTACGGAGCAGGTATCGTACTTCACAACATCTTCCCAGCTATCAAGGTCGGAACATTTGGTTATATGTTCGACTCGGTACTGCTGGTGATGGCATTTATCGCCTTTGGTCCGCGCTTTGGCTCCAAGACCGTAGTCGCTGCACTGCTTACGCCAGGTCTTATGAACCTATTCACCTCGTTGGCATTCCCACCCGAGGCGATAGAGTCACTCGACCCATCGCAGATGCTAGGTGGCATCCTCGACCTATCAGACCACCTTATGCTGGCAACTATCGTAGGTGCCGTAGTATTAGGTGTGGGTGTAGGTCTTGTAGTGCGTGAGCAAGCCACTACAGGAGGTACCGACATCGTAGCTATGATGTTGCAGAAGTATTGCCACATCAGCTTCTCGAAGGGCGTACTCATAGCCGATTCGTTGGTGGTATTAGCAGGACTCATAGTCATCGGCTTTGGTCCTGATGGTAGTGGTATGGATGGCTTAATGCTCTCGTTCTACTCGCTTATTGCCATCTACGTGTCGTCGCGTGTGCTTGCGCTGATGCTTGATGGAGCATCTTACGACCGTATAATCTTCATCATCACCTCGCACCACAACGAGGAGTTCCGTCGTTATATACTCGAGGAGATGGACCGTAGTGGCACCTACATCAAGGCGAATGGTATGTATACTAATGCCGACAAGGAGATGATATTCCTTGTAGTACCACGTCACGAGTTAGTGAAGGTACAGCGTGCGATTAGGGACTACGACCCGCAGGCGTTTATGGTTGTGGCTAACGCGTACAACACCTACGGCGAGGGCTTTAAGCCAATGCCTGAGAAGCACGAGTTGGAGAATATGTAATAAGAGACGTTAGGGACGTTAGAGACGTTAGGGGTTAGAGGGTATCTTACTCCGAAAGCGTAACAGCGTAACAGCGTAACACGGGCACACCCCTATGTTACGGGTGTTATGGTGTTACGGGTGTTACGAACTCCGAAGGGCATCACGGCGCAACGAGATTAAAGGCTATTAAAGGTTATTAAGGGCTATTAAGGGAGCGTGGAAATGGGTAGATTATAGAAGTTTTAATTTAAATTAAACTTTAACAACCTTTAACTACCCTTAATTACCCTTATAAAAACAAAAACACACAAACAACATATGAGCTATACAGATTTGCGCCCACTGCAGGGCGAGGGCAAGAAGATATTTATCGAAACCTATGGCTGTCAGATGAACTTTGGCGACAGCGAGATTGTCGTTTCGATTATGCAAAAGGAGGGCTACTTCTACACCGAGAAGGCGGAGGAGGCAGACATCATCCTCATTAACACCTGCTCGGTACGCGACAATGCCGAGCAACGCATTTGGGGACGACTCAGCGAGATGCGTCGTCTGCGTCGCAAGAAGCCGACCCTCTTGGTGGGCATCATCGGCTGTATGGCTGAACGCCTCAAGGAGGAGCTACTCGCAAGCGGCACGGGCGTAGACATCGTAGCCGGCCCTGACACCTATCGCGACCTTCCAAAACTCTGTCGCGAGGCAGAGAGTGGCGGTAAGGGTATCAACACCCTACTCTCTACTGAGGAGACATACGCAGACATTGCTCCTGTTCGCCTCGACAAGAATGGCGTGAGTGGCTTCATCTCGATTATGCGTGGTTGCAACAACTTCTGCGCCTATTGTGTCGTACCATACACTCGTGGTCGTGAGCGCAGCCGTTCGCACGAAACAATCGTAGCGGAGGCTCGCACCCTCTTCGAGAATGGCTACCGCGAGGTCACCCTGCTCGGTCAGAATGTGAACTCGTATGCCGATGGCGAGGTAAACTTCCCTAAACTCTTGGCGAAGGTTGCCGACATCTCGCCGCTGTTGCGTGTTCGCTTTGCTACGTCGCATCCGAAGGACTTGAGTGACGAGTTGATTGCAACGATGGCATCCTACAAGAACATATGCAAGGCGGTGCATCTCCCTGCGCAGTCAGGTTCGAACGCCCAGCTCGAGAAGATGAATCGCAAATATACTCGCGAGTGGTACTTAGAGCGTATGGAGGCTATCCGCAAGGCAATGCCTGAGTGCGCCATCACCACCGACCTTATCTCTGGTTTCTGTGGTGAGACCTTGGAGGACCACGAGGCAACACTCTCGCTTATGCGCGAGGTGGGTTACGCCTCAGCCTTTATGTTCAAGTACTCGGTACGTCCCGACACCTTCTCGGCACGCCACTTCGAGGACGATGTTCCGGAGGATGAGAAGACACGTCGTTTGAACGAGGTTATCGCTCTGCAGAACACCCTTTCGCTCGAAGGCAACCGCAAGGACATCGGCAAGCAATTTGAGGTATTGATTGAGGGTCGCTCGAAGCGTAGCGAGGAGCAACTCTGCGGTCGTACTTCGCAGAATAAAATGGTAGTATTCGACCGCATCGAGGGCTATAGCGCAGGCGACTACATCGAGGTTGAGATTACCGACTGCTCGTCAGCAACACTCTTCGGTCGAGCAATACAATAGCAAAAATATGAAACCATTCAGACTTCTACTTGCCATATTGGCACTCTGCTTGGTGGGTTGCGACAACAACGACACTCCACCTCGCCCTGACACTTCGATAAAGTCGTTGGGTACACCGCCCAACAACGAAATTTGGTTTACAACCAACGATGGTCGCGAACTCATTACCCTCAACGAGGAGGCGTTCGGCGTTGCCATCGAGGATATCTCATACACCGAATGGGACTACAACACGATTCGCTTCGCAGCGCCTCTCACCGAGATTGGTGACGGAGCATTCGACAACTGTCGCAACCTCTTCAATATCTCGTTGCCAGACTCGGTGACACGCATCGGCGAGGATGCATTCTTTGAGTGTGTGAATATGGAGTGCTTGACCTTGGGCAATGGTTTGCGCGAGTGCGGAGCATACGCCTTCGATAGCTGCTACAATCTCCACACCTTGTACTCGCCAGCCGTATATTGCTGGTGCAACATCGCATTTGCCAACGCAGAGGCAAACCCAGCAGTACAATCGGGACGCTTCATCGTCAATGGCAAGGCTGTGCGTTCGCTCGTCATTCCATCGCAGATTACATCAATCAGCCGATACGCATTTTACGAACTGACGGCACTATCGGACGTTACCGTTCCATCATCGGTAACAACGATAGGTAAGGATGCCTTCTATGGCTGTGACGGCATCACAAAGGTGAAGATTGAGGACCTTGGTGCGTGGTGCAACATCGCATTCGAGAGCGAAACTGCAAACCCTCTCTCGTTGGCGCAGAAGCTCTACCTTGCCGACGGCACCGAACTCCGCAACCTCTCGTTCGTAGAGGTTGAGAGCATCTCATCGCGTGCATTTATCAACTGCACCTCCATCACTTCGCTCACCAGCGACGACTCACTTCGCAAGGTTGGTTTGGAGGCGTTCCGCAACTGCACCTCGCTGACTACAATTACTCTTGGAAAGTCAATCACAGAGTTGGGCGAGCGAGCATTTATGGGCTGTAGCAAGCTCTCAAACGTCACTTGCCTTGCCACTACTCCACCACAACTCAAGGATAAGTACACCTTCGCCTATACGGACAAGAATATCCAAATCGCAGTACCAAGCAAGGCTTACGAGGCATACCTTGCTGACCCGATGTGGAGTCAGTATGCCGACCAAATCGTGAAACTTCAAAACTAACCACATATGAAAAGATTATCACTCGCCTTCGGGCTTTTGTTGTTATGTATCGCAGTAAACGCAGCGACGACACGCCAAACCCTCCACCAAGGTTGGCAGTTCAAGCAAGCGCGTGGCACAAACTGGTATAACGCCACCGTACCAGGCGTGGTGCATACCGACCTGATGGCAAACGAGATTATCGATGACCCATACTTCCGTCTCAACGAGCGCGGAGTGCAGTGGGTAGACAAGGAGGATTGGATCTATACAACAACCTTCACAGCCAATGCCGACATCCTCAACAAGGAGTGCATCGAACTTGTGTTAGAGGGCTTGGACACTTATGCCGATGTCTATCTCAACGACGAGAAGTTGCTCTCGGCAGACAATATGTTCCGCCGTTGGCGCATCGACGTGAAGAAGCACCTTCGCAAGGGCGAGAACACCTTGAAGGTCTACTTTCACTCGGTGGTGAAGATTGATATGCCAAAGTGGGAGGCACTCCCATTCCAATACTACCGCTGGAATGACCAATCCGAGAACGGAGGTCTGCTCAAGCGCAAGATTAGCGTCTTCTGCCGCAAGGCTGGCTACCACTACGGTTGGGACTGGGGACCACGACTCGTCACTTCGGGCATCTGGCGACCAGTCTACCTCGAGGCTTGGAACTCGCTCCGCGTGAGTGATATCTTCTACAATCAGAAGAGCGTTACCGAGAAGCGTGCCGACATCGACGTGGAGTTCGAGATTCTCGCCGAGAAGGCAAGCAACGCCACACTCACAATCGTAGACGAGGAGAGTGGCAAGACCCTCGCAACAAAGACCACAACCCTCGCCGCAGGTGAGAATAAGGTTGTTGTGCCAGTCGCTATCGCAAAACCTAAGTTGTGGTGGACAAACGAGCTCGGCGAGCCGCATCGCTACCCATTCAAAGCTGCAGTAGCAATCGACGGAAAGGTCGTAGAAGAGCATCGCCACAACATTGCAGTACGTTCGTTGAAGGTTATCCGCGAAGAGGATAAGGATGGTCGCTCGTTCTACTTCGAGTTGAACGGTAAGCGCGTATTCGCCAAGGGTGCAAACTACATCCCTTGCGACTCGTTCCTCACACGTGTCACCGACGAGGTCTACGAAAAGACTATAGCCGATGCCGTAGCAGTGCATATGAATATGTTGCGCGTATGGGGCGGAGGTATCTACGAGAA
>JAZQWU010000108.1:0-18582 GCA_045632505.1 Alistipes sp.
TGCACACCTGTGATAGATTAATCAAATTTTTTCAATTTCTTTTTTTCAACTCTCAACTTTTTATTGCTATCTTTGTGGCAATATTAATATATTGCCAAATATGTCTTCGTATCATACACCCGTACTTCTGGAGGAATCTATTGAGTTGCTGGATATTAAGAGCAACGGAACCTACGCCGATTTGACCTTTGGTGGCGGTGGTCACACTCGCCGTATATTGGAGGATTTGGGCGAGGGTGGTGCTCTCTACTCATTCGACCAGGATAGAGATACCCTTGCGAATGCTCCCGACGATGAGCATTTCAACTTTGTGGAGAGTAATTTCCGTTTTCTGCGTTCGGCACTTCGTCTGCGTGGTGTAACCGAGGTGGATGGCATCTTGGCGGACTTGGGTGTGTCGTCGCACCACTTCGATGCTAAGGAGCGTGGATTCTCGTTTCGAGGCGATGCTCCGCTCGATATGCGTATGAATCAGCGTGGTGGTCGCACTGCAGCCGACATCGTGAACAACTACTCCGAGGAGGAACTTTCGACAATCTTCTCGCAGTATGGCGAGTTGGAAACAACGTGGAAGATTGCTGCTTGCATCGCACGCACAAGAGCCACAGAGGAGATTAAGACCACCGCACAGCTTGTGCGTGCCGTAGCACCTTGCACCCCGAAAAAGGATGAGGCGAAGTTTTTAACCAAGTTGTTCCAGGCGTTGCGCATCGAGGTGAATGGCGAGATGGAGGCGTTGAAGATGGCGTTGGAGCAGGCACTCAAGGTGTTGAAACCGGGCGGTCGCTTGGTTGTGATATCGTACCACTCGCTCGAAGATCGTCTGGTGAAGAACTTTATGCGTAGCGGAAACTTTGATGGTAAGGTTGAGAAGGACTTCTTTGGTCGTGCCACCACCCCATTCGAGATTGTTACGCGCAAACCCGTAGTACCTTCGGCTGAGGAGTTGGAGGCTAACCCACGCTCGCGCTCTGCAAAGTTGCGTGCAGCGATAAAATTGTAAGTGAATATGGCTCATTTTGACGAAGGCGAATACTTTATCGAGACTCAAGAGGAGGTTGTCACTCGCGTAGGTGACACCGAGATTCGTCGCATACATAGTGGTGATGCGGGAACTGGCGAAGAGGTGCTCGATAATCAGTCAGAGCCAAAGAAGGAGGTTGCGCCGAAGAGACAGCCACCGCAGTGGCTCTCTAATATTTTGGGCTTCATTACGGGCGAAATCCTGCTTGCGAAGGAGGCGGAGAGAGTCTACAAGCTCTTCATAATGCTGGGCTTTATCTTCCTCGGCAGTATTGCTATCATCTTCACAAGTCTGAATTCCGACTTGCAGTGTAGCACCCTCAAGAAGGAGGTTGCTATGTTGAAGGAGAAGGCTGTGCGCTACTCCGAGAAGTGCTATCAGCAGACCTCACACTCGGCAATCTTGGAGAGGGTGAAGAGTCGCGGATTGAACCTCCAAGAGCCAAATAGCCAACCTAAAATTATAAAGTAGGAGCAATGGAGGATAAGAAATATACCCTGAAAAAGGATATCATAAGAAGAATCAAGATATTGCACATCTTCTTTACGTTGGTGGTGATAATATTCTTGGTCTACATCATTGTGGCCATACTTCTCAATCCGAGGGTGAAGGCGGGCTTCAAGGATGTCTGCTACGACAGAACCTTCGGTATCATCAAGAAGGAGAGGGTTGATGCTCGTCGCGGTTCGATATATTCGCGCAATGGAGAACCATTGGCTACATCCATCACGCGACGTACGATGATTATCGACTTCGGAAATGAGCGCTTCGACAACTATGCGAAGTTTCGCAAAAGTGCAGATTCGCTCTCGCGCAAACTTGCTGCACACTTTGGTGACCGCAGTGCCAAGGAGTACTACGAGGAGATGCTCAAGTGGCGCAACAAGGCTATCAAGCAGAAACGCGAGATTGATACCATCAAACCCAAGTGGTGGCAGTTTGGCAAGGATGTCAAATACGATACGACAATCAAGGTTACTTCGCGCAGACATATCTCGCGCAGAATATTCCGCGATGTCGACCTCAACGAGTGGAACGAGATTCGCAACTATCCTCTTCTCCGCAAGGGACTCGGTTCGACCTATGCCGTTTCCGACCAAGATTATCGCGTCTATCCGCAGGGTGAACTCGCATTGCGCACCATTGGTCGCTTGAGCGAACACGGCTCATACGGAATTGAGATGGCTATGCGCGATACGCTCAATGGACACAGCGGAGTGCAATTTATGCAGTTGATTGCGCCTGGCTATAAGGTGCGAATGTCGCACAAGGATAATGTCGATGTAGAGAATGGTTACGATATTATAACCACGCTCGATGTGAATGTTCAGGATGTGGCGGCGAGCGCTCTCAAGGAGCAGTTGTTGGCGCAGAACGCTTCGTGGGGTACAACTATTGTGATGGAGTGCGCTACGGGCGATATCCTTGCTATGGTGAACCTTACTCGCGAGGGTACTGAGTGCAACGAGAAGCAGAACTTTGCAATCGGTGTGCCGGTAAATCCTGGTTCGACATTCAAGCTCGTCTCGACAATGGCTCTGCTTGAGCGAGGTGTGCCGACAAAGACAAAGTATCACTCGGGACTTGGTCAGCGCATTCAAGTGGGTGGTTCAAGAGGTGCGTGGGTGCAAGATTCGCACGCTATAGGTCGTGAGACGGGTGGCGAGTTGGATATGCTTACGGCATTCTCCGAGTCGGCGAATGTCTACTTCACGAAGGCTATCTACGAAGAGTTCCACAAAAATCCACAAGACTACTCCGACTTCTGCAAGAAGATGCACCTCGAAGAGAGAGTGGGATTGGAGGCGTTGGGCGCAAGAAGCAAACCTGTGCAACATCTCAGCAAGAAACATCATTCGCGATATAACGCCTTGGTGAATATGGCATATGGCTATGGTATTGAGGTGACACCGCTTCACACTATCGCACTCTACAATGCCGTTGCAAATAATGGTCGAATGGTTGCTCCGCGATTGATTCTCCGCACCGAGCGTGATGGTAAGGTTGTGGAGGAGGCTCCAGTGCGAGTTATTGAAGATAAGATTTGCCGACAGAGCACCATCGACACGTTGAGAATGTTTATGGAGAGCGTCTCGGCCGAGGGTACTGCGAAGGAGTACTTCAATCCTGATAAATGCGGATTCCGCAGTGGCTCGAAGACCGGTACCGCGCAGGTGGACAGCGAAATCAACAAGGTGCGCTATCGTCGTGGCGACGGAGCATACTACGGCTCGATGGTTACATATTTCCCTGCCGAGAAGCCGAAATATACCATTATGACTGCAATCTTCACGATGAAGCAGGCGGGCAAGTCGTACTATGGTGCTGGTCTGGCTGGTCCTGTGCAGAAGAAGGTGGCAACCTACCTATACAGTCGCGACTTCAACAATGCCGAGCGTGTAGGCAAGGAGAAGCACTACGCAACATCCATCAAGAATGGCAATGCGGAGAAGATGTGCAAGGTGGCTGGCAAGTATGGCGACCGACACTCAGTGGAGGAGCGCGACGGCTGGGGCAGATGTACCGAAGGCAAGAGGGGCGAGATACATATCGAGCAACTCGACATCAAGGAGGGATGCGTGCCAAATGTTGTTGGAATGGGGCTCGAGGATGCCCTCTACCTGCTCGAGAAGTGCGGTATGGAGGTCTCGGTCGTAGGATGCGGCTCGGTGAAGAAACAGAGCGTTGCTCCAAATACCGCAGTGGCAAAAACTGACAAACGAATAACAATTACACTCAAATGATACTATCCAAATTACTCAAAGGAGTTACATACTCAGAGTTGAAGGGCGATGCTAATGCCGAGGTTTTGGCATTGACCTACGACTCGCGTACCGTAGGCGAGGGGTGTTGCTTCTTCGCGGTGGCAGGTACGGTGGTTGATGGACACAACTTCATCGCCTCGGCAATTGAGCGCGGTGCTAAGGTCGTGGTCTGCCAGCATATCCCCGAGGAGGTTGAGGACAAGGCGACATTTGTGGTGGTTGAGGATACCAACCTCGCAATGGGTCTTGTGTCGGCCAACTTTTATGGCAACCCTTCACGCGAGTTGAAGGTGGTGGGCGTTACGGGTACAAATGGCAAGACCACCATTGCAACCCTGCTCTACGACCTTGTGCAGTCGATGGGCTACAAGGCGGGACTTATCTCGACAGTAGTCTATAAGGTGGGTGCGCGAGAGATTGTTTCGACACACACCACCCCCGATGCCATTCGCCTCAATGCAATGATGCGCGAGATGGTGGATGAGGGTTGCGAGTACTGCTTTATGGAGTGTTCGTCGCACGCCATTGTTCAGCAGCGCATTTACGGATTGCACTTTACGGGTGCGCTCTTTACAAACATTACCCACGAACACCTCGACTACCACAAGACCTTCGCCGAGTATATCCGCGCGAAGAAGTCGTTGTTCGACTCGTTGCCAAAGTCGGCATTTGCGTTGGTTAACATTGACGATAGAAATGGCGCGGTGATGTTGCAGAATACCAAGGCTTCGCGCTACACACTCTCGTTGCAGAAGATGGCAGACTTCCGCGCCAAGGTTATCGAGATGATGGTCGAAGGTATGGAGTTGCGCATCGACGACAGAGAGGTGTGGGTGCAGTTCCTCGGTCGCTTCAATGCATACAACCTGCTCACCGTATATGGTGCGGCGGTGTTGCTCGGCTTTGACAAGGAGGAGGTGCTGGCGCACCTGAGTATGTTGCGTCCTGTGAGTGGTCGCTTCGAAACGGTAGTGGCAAAGGATGGAACAACCGCAATTGTGGACTTTGCTCACACGCCCGATGCGTTGGAGAATATCATCCGTACAATCAACGAGTTGCGTCAGGCGGGACAACGCCTTCTCATCGTGTGTGGTTGTGGCGGCGACCGCGATAAGACTAAGCGACCAGTGATGGGTGGTATGGCTGCGGAGATGGCCGATATTGCAATTTTTACCTCGGATAACCCTCGCACCGAAGACCCCGAGCAGATTCTTCGCGAGATGGAGGAGGGCGTTGAGGCTGGCAACAAATATCTGAAAATTACCGACCGCCACGAGGCGATCAAGACGGCGGTGATGTTGGCAGAGCCACGCGACATTATTCTTCTTGCTGGCAAGGGACACGAGGATTACCAGATTATCGGCACCGAAAAGTTGCCATTCAACGACAAAACAATTGTAAAGGAGTACTTCACAAAGTTTAACAGATAGAACAACTTTTAACTATGTTATATCATCTTTTTGACTATTTGACCAGCAACTTCGACATCCCCGGATCGGGTGTGATGCGCTATTTGAGTTTCCGTTCAGCGATGGCAATTGTTTCGGCATTGCTTATCGTAATCTATTGTGGTAAGGGTATTATTCGCGCCTTGCAGCGTCATCAGATTGGCGAGAGTATCCGTGACCTTGGTTTGCAGGGACAGCTCGAGAAGAAGGGTACTCCTACAATGGGAGGTGTAATCATTCTGCTCGCCATCGTTGCACCAGTGCTTCTCTTTGCGCGATTGGACAACATATACACCATATTGCTCCTGGTGGCTACTGTGTGGTGTGGCGTTATCGGCTTCCTCGATGACTACATCAAGGTCTTCCGCCACAACAAGGAGGGTTTGCAGGGCAAGTTCAAGATTGTCGGTCAGGTAGGTCTCGGCATCATTGTTGGTACAGTGATGTGCTTCTCGCAGGATGTTGTTATCCGCGAACATACCACCGTTCCAGTGGAGCAGAGCATTGTTGACGAGCAGACAGGCGAGACTATCATCACCGCAAACAAGAACATCCGCCTCAGCGAGGATGCTATCAAGACCACCAAGACTACCATTCCATTTATCAAGGACAACGAGTTCGACTATAGCTGGTTGGTGGGTGGCAACAAGACCTTGGCGTGGATTCTCTATGTCTTGCTTGCGATATTCATCATTACGGCGGTCTCGAACGGCGCAAACCTTACGGACGGATTGGATGGTTTGCTGACGGGTGTTTCGATACCTATCGTGGGAGTGTTGGCGGTGTTGGCGTACCTCTCGGGTAACATCATCTATGCCGACTACCTCAATATTATGTATATCCCGAACAGCGGAGAGTTGCTCGTCTTTGGTGCTGCTATGGTCGGCGCATTGATTGGATTCTTGTGGTACAACTCATTCCCTGCGCAGATTTTTATGGGCGACACTGGTTCGCTCGCTATCGGTGGTATCATCGCAGTATTTGCACTCTGCATCCGCAAGGAGTTGCTCTTGCCACTCTTGTGCGGTATATTCCTTGCCGAGGCGTTGTCGGTAATGGTGCAGGTGTCGTACTTCAAGTACACCAAGCGCAAGTATGGCGAGGGACGACGACTCTTGAAGATGTCGCCTCTGCACCACCACTACCAGAAGATGGGCGTATTCGAGACCAAGATTATGATTCGCTTCACCATCGTTTCGATTATCCTCGCAGCATTGACACTTGTAACCCTTAAAATTCGATAGTAATGGCAAAGTTTATAGCAGTTCTCGGCGGAGGTATCAGCGGCTACGGCTCGGCAATCCTCGCAAAGAAGCAGGGTTTCGATGTTCTGCTCTCCGATATGGGCACAATAGCACCGCGCTATCGTGAACGCCTCGACGAGTGGGGCGTGGAGTACGAGGAGGGTGGTCACTCGGTGGAACGCATCCTCACCGCCTCGGAGGTGATCAAATCGCCAGGTATTCCTGACAAGGCACCTATGGTGAAGGCTTTGCGCGAGAAGGGTGTACCCGTAATCTCGGAGATGGAGTTTGCGTGCCGCTATATGGGCAAGGCAAAGACCATCTGCATCACTGGTAGCAACGGCAAGACCACAACCACCTCGCTCATCTACAAGATTATGCGCGAGAGTGGTGCGAAGGTTGCCCTTGGTGGCAATATTGGTGAGTCATTTGCCTACTCGGTGGCTACCGATGAGTACGATTGGTATGTGTTGGAGTTGAGCTCGTTCCAACTTGATGGAATGTTTAAGTTCAAGGCTGATATTGGCGTGTTGATGAACATCACACCCGACCACCTCGACCGCTATGACTACTCGTTTGATAAGTATGCAGCATCGAAGATGCGCATCACGCAGAACCAGAAGTCGAACGACTACTTCATCTACTCGGCTGACGATGAGACCATTCTCCGCCAACTCGAGCAACACGAAATCAAGGCGAAGGAGTTGCCATTTATGATTCACTCGGGCATCGCAAGCGGTGCTGGAGATGCCTATGTCGTAGACGACACAACCTTCACCGCATCGGTGGGTAAGCGTTCGATGACCATCGACTCGTCGCGTCTGCAAATCAAGGGTCAGCATAATCTCTACAACGCTATGGCGGCAGTCTTGGCTACGCTTGCTGCGGGTTTGGAGGTGGAGCAGATTGAGAAGTCGCTCTATTCGTTCGAGGCTATCGAGCATCGCCTCGAGCCAGTAGGCACAAAGGATGACATCGAATATATCAACGACTCAAAGGCAACAAACGTCGATTCGGCGTGGTATGCACTCGAGAGTATGACTCGTCCAACTGTATGGATTGCGGGCGGTACGGACAAGGGTAGTTCGTATGCTCCGCTCTTCGACCTTGCGCAGAAGAAGGTGCATACACTCGTCTGTATGGGCGTAGACAATGCGCGCCTCGAGAAGGAGTTTGCGGGCGTGATTCCGAACATCATCTCGTGCCACACCTTCGAGGATGCTATGCAGGCAGTAGTGCGCTCGGCACGCAAGGGCGATGCGGTGTTGCTCTCGCCAGCGTGCGCAAGTTTCGACCTCTTCAAGAACTACGAACATCGCGGTCGTGAGTTCAAGGAGTGGGTTCACAACAACATTCTTAGCAAATAGTGCAGATGAAAGAAGATTTCACAACCACAAACAATGGTGGTGAGGATGTGAAGGATGTCCCCTCCATCGTTGATAAACGAAAACTCTTCCCCGGCGATAGGGTGCTGGGCATTATCATCGTGATGTTTTTTGCCATCTCGACGGTAGTGGTCTACTCGGCATCGTCGATTCTCGGATTCAGAGATGGCTCGACCAACATCTACCTGCAGAAACACCTCGGCACACTCGCCATCTGTGCAGGATTGATACTGCTTTGCTACATTATCAGCGCACGACTTATGCGCCACTTTACACTCTTGGCATATATCGTATCGTGGTTGATGACTCTTGCGCCATACTTTGTGGGCGGAGCAACCAACTCGGCACACCGCTGGCTCGACCTCGGCTTCGTGAAGTTCCAACCTTCGGAGTTGCTCAAGATAGGTACCGTAATGCTCCTTGCGGCACAACTATCGAAGTTGAATGAGCGCATCAAGCGTATACATATGCTCCCGTCGACTTTCGATGTACGCCAATGGGGAACAACGCGTGAGCGCAAGATATTCCGCGAAGAGATGATACCGATTGTTGCCCCTATAGCACTTTCGTGTGGTGTGATTCTGCCAGCGCACTTCTCGTCGGCATTCCACCTCTTCATCATTTCGCTGGGCATACTCTTTATTGCTGGCGTGCATTGGAAGGAACTGTTTAAGTTTACCGCTGTGGCTGGTATCGTGGGTGCGGTAGCACTCACTGCGATGACTCTTGCAGGTGTGGGTCGTGGTGCAACCATCGTTTCGCGCGTCAAGAAGCACTTCAATGTCGAGAACACGCAGAAGGAGAGTGCGAAGAGCATATTCGACAAGTACGACGATACGGACCGTTCGCGTATGGCAATCTACAATGGTGGCATCTTTGGCGTAGGCGCTGGTCGTAGCCTTATGCGCGCTCGCCTTACCCACCCAGAGAGCGACTACCTCTTCGCCATTATGGTTGAGGAGTTTGGATTGTTGCTCTCGTTTATCATCATTCTGCTCTACTTGTGGCTCTTTTTCCGAGCGTTGCGAATATTCGAGAAATGCGAGTGGCTTTATGCTGGTCTGCTTGCCGTAGGTCTTGCACTGCTGATTACGAGCCAGGGATTTCTGCATATCGCTGTTGCTACGGGTATAATCCCCGAGACGGGTCAGAACTTACCATTCCTAACGCAAGGTCGTACGGGTATGTTCTGCGCCTCGATTGCTGTGGGTATCATCCTCAGCATCAGTCGCCAAGTAGAGACGGGTAGACTTGTGCCACCATCAATGCAGAGTAAAAACGGAGAGATTTAGTTATGGAAGTAAGACTCGATAAATATCTGTGGTCGGTGCGCATCTTCAAGACGCGAAGCGATGCAGCAGATGCTGTGCGCAACAATCGCGTACTTGTGAATGATGCCTACGCCAAACCTTCGCGCGAGGTGAAGGTGGGCGATAGAATCACCGTAAAGCGAACCCTCGTGACCTATTCATACCTTGTGACCGACTTGGTGGCGAATCGCCAACCAGCATCAAAGGTGCCCGAATTTTGCCTCGACGTAACGCCTCAGAGCGAACTCGAGAAACTCAACAAACCGCGCGAGACAATCTTTGTCTTCCGCGAGCGCGGTACTGGTCGCCCAACCAAGAAGGAGCGTCGCGAGATTGATGCGTTGATGGATAGTTTTTATCTCGACTCCGACGAGTAGGAATTCGTCTAACAAGGTGATTTTTGCGTTACGCTTGCCCTCAAAACCTCACATACGCTCAAGTATGCTGCGGTTTTTCGGGTGCTTAAGTGAAAAAAGAGAGGATGCTTGACCATATGGCCGAGCATCCTCTCTTTTGTTGTGGGTAGGCGGAAACCCTCCCCCCCTTACTCTTGAAGTAATGGTCTCTTACAATCAAAATCCTTTGGAATAATGATATTCTTTGCAGGGAGATTGATGTAGTAAGATGACGTTGCTGTATCAAGCTGTAGTGTGCAATAGTACAAGGCATCTGCGTATTTATTCAAGGCCTTTCCGATTGCATCATTTGCATTATATTTTCCCTGACCGACATCTCTTAATTGATTAGCTGTTTTGCCGTTAATACCATCTTTTGTTTTTATATACCAATCATTGAAATCATCCATTCCAGGATTGACGGAATAAGCAACTTTGCGCAACCATTGAGCAGCCTGATGAGTTGGACTCTTTTTAAATATCTCTCTACTTAGTTTTTCTCCGTTTATATGTTTAAGCAATGTCGCACAATACACAATAAGTCCTGTATTGTGACTTATATAAACTGGGATTTCCTCTCCATTTATTATTATAACAAGTCCCCATTTTTTGTCACCTCTCGTTTTTGACGATAGTTTCGCCATAGTAATGGTGATAGAATCAGGGTCGATGTTGCTAGTCTTTACACGCGACTTGTAGTCCAATGTCATCTTGTTAGTTTTCGAACTACCTGCAGTCTCGCTAGCGTACTTGTCAGACTCTTCAGCGCTTGGAGAGTTCAATTGTTGCTCAACAAGAGCCATTATCTTGTCAAACTCTTTGCTTTGGTGGTCAGACAATAACTCTCTAAATGCTTTGCTTTTAACTCTGATATCGTCTGGTATATCGCACAAGTCGCTCTCATCGAAGACCACACTCCTATCAAATGAAGGAACTTGAACATCAATGGTTGGGTCCAACAACTTTCTCAATACGTCACGCTTGAAGCCCTTCAGCGAGATGGCTTTCTTGAATTGCAGGGTAAGAGTTGTGAGTACTCGCTTATGCTCGGCGGTCTCCTCCGAGTCGCCAATGTTCTCAAGCTGGCTATTCAACGCCTTGACATTGTGCTTACAAGCCTCAACGATGAACTTCTGCAAACTCGCCTCAAAGAGACTCGGATCTTGGTTGAAATTCATCTTGCCGAGAGCATAGTTGAAGTTGCCCTCGTTGTCATCAATCAAACGTAAGATGACGTTGTACTTGCTAATCTCCTTTACCAACTGCTCGTCCAATTCGTTGCAGTATTGGTCACCACGCTCAATTGCGCGGAACTTGAATATTCCGCGAGTGAAACCCTTGTAATCGTTTAGCTTTTCGATGCGCTCCTTGTGGGCCTCGAAATCTTTGGGCTGCAACATAAAGTAGACAACCAACGGGTGGTAGTTCAGATGTTGCTTGCTGTCAACAAAAATCTTCATAACTCTCTCTTTTTAATGTTAAATCCAAGTGCAATAATGTGCTTCAATGTGTTGAGGGCGGTCTCTCGGTCGTATGCCTTCTCTTCGTCGGAGAGCTCCTCGTAAGGGACCAGGCAAGGTGTTGTGCGCAGTGTGTCGTTACGCTCTGCGCCATATACCCACCCCTCGTTTATGCGGTTTTGAGCCCACACCTCGTGAACATTCTTGCTGATAACCTCTGCCAACTCCATAAGCTCCGCTGGCAACTCAATATCCGCAACATCCACCGGCTGTGGCGTGTAGTGCTTGTTGTTCATCGTGTTCTTAGTTTTTGGTGAGACTCTCAATAAGTTCCTCGGCATTGCGGATAGCTCGTCGCGGAGCGTAGGTGCGTTTTCTAATGGCAAGACACTCCTCGAATTCCGCTTTCGCCTTCTCCAAGTCGTTCATCGCTTTGTATATCAAGCCTAAGGTTTCGTGGTAATAATCCTCTGCGGTTTTCTTGATATCTTCAACCTTTTGTATAGTACTCAACGCCTCGTCAGCCTTTCCCCATTCGAGTAGCGTTCGAGCTATCTCTACTTGCGAATCGCCTACTTCCATCCTCTTTGCTTCTGCCTCCGCCTCAAATATCTCGATAGCTTTCTGGTACTCCTTGTTGCCTCGATGGATAATAGCTTGCCATATGTTGCGACCTCTAAGTCTTCCCCATTCTCTTGATTTCGCTTCAAATGATAGGTCTAAAGCTTGTTGCGCTTCGGCGTATCGTTGAGTATAGTTGTAGAACCACGCCAACTTACAATATGCGTCCGCAATAGAATAGTTATTATATTCTCTTGTGCTTACATCCGCCCAAATTAACAAGTCCTTCTTTTCAAGGAGCATATCAAGTGATTTTCGATAGTACATCTCTGCGATATCTATATCTCCCTTCTCTATATAAGCATATGCCATATCTTGATAAATAGAATGTTCAGTAGCCATTTTTTTCTCAAGTAGCATTTTGTATATTTTGAGGGCCTCGTCTGCTTGGTCAGTTCTTATATATAACTTGGCGAGAGTATTATAACTACTTCTTAGCCTATAGCTTTTCACGCCAGTTTCCTTTATCTCAATTTCTTTTAATTTGTATTCTATTGCTTCGTCAAACTTATAGGCGCGTCGGTGTATGTGGCTTAAAAGGTGGTAGTGGTCGGCAATGTCTTGGTCCTCACCATCATCTTTCACTAAGTCTAAAATTTGGTTTGCATACTCTATAGCAAGAGTGTACTCTCCTTTTTGTACGTATAAATTAGCGAGCTCTTCAAAAGCATCCTTTGTATAGTCGTAACTATATCGTGTATTTTTTTCTCTAACATCAGTACTAATAATTTTTTTATAATATGTTACTGCCGTTTCATTATCTCCTCTTCGCTCGTAAATACGTGCGAGCCTTCTATATATTTCTGCTTTAGCTTCAGTTATATTGAGTTCTTCAGCAATAGCAAGTGCGTCCGTAAGGATTGATTTTTCAATTTGCTTCACTCTAGTTCGCTGTAGATGAAGAAGGATTTCTAGCAATTCCTCTTTTGAGGATGCTGTACTTTTGATGTTTGTAATGATATGTTCTACGTTATCCCAGTCTTTGTTCTCTATATATCTTATCAATAGTGATTTATATATATCGCGCAGTCGTTTAGTATCATTCAGTGCTTTGCATATGGATATTGCTTTTTCATACCATATATTGCACGCTTCGTTACCTTCCCAATTAATAACTCCTGCATAGTCAATAACGGCATCAAGATATTTTGTACTCTGTTCTCCATATACATTACCAGTCAAATTGATAATTGCTTCTAAGTCTTTTTTGAGACTATCAGTATCTCCAATGCTTCGATGTATGCGCGACAGCCTTTCATATATGCAAATAACATCTTTACTATTTTCGGTATAAAGATGCTTAGCAATATAAAGCGCTTTTTCGACAAAAGGCAACTCTCGTTTCGGTTGGTCGAAATAAGATATCCTCTTCGGGAAATAAAATCTTAATGTCTCCTCAGAATATTCACCATAGAGTATAGTGGAATATTCTATAACTTTGTTTAGAAGCACTGTTATTTGATTGTATGCCTCATTTCGTGCTTTGAGATCATCGTCGTAGTCAGGTCGCAGAAGCTCGATTTTCAAAAGCAACTGTTCGATATTGCCCTTCAAACCCTCTTTGCCCTCTTCGCCGAGTTTGATGAGGCTTATATTGTGCTGTGCGTCACAATATATATCCTCCTCCTTTAGAATAGCATTAGCACCTTTGTCATCGCCCTGCTCAAATGCGACGATGGCTCTTTGTAGACGCTCACTTGACTTTTGATTGCGAAGTTTTGTGATGGATATCGCTGAGTTCCATAGAGCGTCCTCCTTCTCTTTGAGGGATTCTCTTAACTCCGTTAACCTCTTGCTCTTCCTTTCATATCGCGGGTTCTCTGGGTCCATATCTTCGAGGTCCTCTTCTAGTTCGCAGATGTCCTCTTTAAGTCTATTATACTCCTCGTTATTACCAGCGAAAGGTACATTCGCAAGGTCGACGTACTCCTTGCCACCGACCAAAACCTTTCCATCTTTCACCTCGACAATCTTTGAGTCCTGGAGTAGCTCGTTTTGATACTCCATAAATTGCAACAAGAAGTGCGCCTTCAGGGTGTCAAAATTCTCAAAATCCGATGGGAAATGACCGTAGTTCTTGTCGAATGACTCGCGGAACTCGGTTAGTTCTGGTGTTGGTGCCTTGTCGCCTCCATTCTTGAAGTAGACATAGAGTTTCTTGGGGTTGTTGCCAGCACGAAGTTCGCTGTATGCGATGTCCAACTCTTGCTTTGTCCAGATGCCAAACTTCGACCAATAGAGTACGATGCACATTTCGCATTCGCGGAGTTTGGTGTTGTACTCCTCTTGCTTGTGCGCTACACCCATCGAGGCGTCGAGGTCCTCCCACTCCACCATAATGACGTGCGTATTCAGTGGCTCAAGGACATTATTCAGACTATTAGCCAACTTGGCCAACTCCTGTCTCTCATTCTTCAGCTCGTTCGACGACGCTACAAATATCTTAAAGGTTTTCATTCTGCGTTATATTAGTTTTTACACTCCAAATCGGCCGAATTGACCGTTTACGTCGTGGTGGTGGTACCAGCTTTTGCGGTTGAGCCAGGTGAAGCCCTCGTTCTTGGATATTACGGCCAGGTCGACAGGTCCTCCAACGCCCTCCTGCTGGAAGGTTAGTATGCGATGGAATCCAGTGAGTGCAATGAGGTTGTTTGCCAAGGCTGCCATCGACTGCAAATCGTAATTCTCAAGGCTCTTCTCCCAAGCGCTATTGTTGCCTTTTATCTGTTTATTCACCTTCGCATAAAGTCTCTTATGATGTGGCTCGTAGTCCACTTCGTTGAGTAGTTTGAAGAATTCACTATCGAAGACCTCCTCTTCGTCATTGCTCCATAGGTCGCTTATTTTTTGGTAGAGACTCCTGTTTGTTTTCTGAATAAAACCCACTTGCACACCCTTCAAGATGGCCTCGACTACATCAGATTGAGCAAATGGACAAATGGCAACTGGATGTTTGTCGTCAATCTTGATTATGTTTTCGGGTTTGATGTGGAAATTTACAATGTGGTCAAAACCGCCGTTAACCTCTGCTGCAATAAGTGATGGATACTCCTCATCTCTGCCGAAGCCGCTAAACACCAGCGTTGCGGAGGATCTCCGACATATGGGGGTTACTAAGTGTTTCAGTAGCGAATGCTCAATTTCATCTTTGATGTTGAGCAATAGGTTGTAAATGTCTTTATCCTTTAAATGCTTTTCGTTTTCCTCTATAGCTGTTTCTATCTCCGCGAGTTTATTCTCGAAGAACTTGTCAATAATAGGGCGCGCATATTGGTGGAATTGCTCAGCGGAATAATCCTCAAATTGAGTTGTTGTACCTCGTTTAAGAGACTCTTTTTCTGAGCGCTTAAGTTCCGCCACAAATACCTTTAAAAAGGTCTTTGGTCTATACAACTTTCCCCTATTGCACACACTTGTCTGCTCCTTGACTCTTTCGTTCCTGAGAATATGGCTGATTAGCCATCTAAGAATCTCTCTCACCCACTCCTCGCAATATTTCGTCCAAAAAATGTCACTCTTGGATATGTAATCAAAGAAGTCGTATACATATTGTTCAACACTCGATAGTGCGATATCTCCACGTTGCTCTCGGTATCGGCGGACAATAACCTCCCACGGTATTTTCAGAAAGTTCGCATTGCCAGTAATCATAACACTTACGGGGGTACAATTACTGATACGAAGCATCTTATTGCCGTTTTTTGTATATTTTCTATTGTCTTCACGTGTGCGAGTCACTGCACTATCTGCTGCGATAGCCACGCCACGCTTGTTCAATATGCCTATTACTGCTGTCATAATCTCTCAAATTAAAAAGTGTACAAGCTGTGCTTTATCCAGGTCAGACCCTCGGTGCGGGTTATTACCGCCAACTCGCGTATAGTTCCCAACTCGCCTTTGCCACCAGAACGTAGGTGCTTGAGGCTGATGTTGGCATTGATAAGAGTTTCTGCTGCATCTGCCATATCCTCAATGCTGAAGGAGTCGATGCCTATTTTAACTTGTTGATAAGCCTCTTTAGTTGCCTCGTAAATATTCTTTTTTATGGTTTGTCCAGCGTTAAATTCAGCGATTCTCTCTTCAATGATAATCTCGTATTTCGTTCCTCTAAACTTCTCTAACACACGCTCTGTATAGGCGTTGAACAACTCCGTTTGTCTCTTTTTGAGGGACTCTGTACTGTCATTGGTAATTCCATATAGTAATGGCGAGACACTCTCGAAATCTCCTATTTGGTTAATTGCCGCGTTTGTGGTGGTTGATATTTGCCTATAACTCTTCTTGCGGAATTCTATTGCGCCCTTTTTGTTCTTTATTATGACAACGTCATAGATGCAAGGGAAGATATCCTCTGTTCCAAAACCGAAGAAGATGATTCGATCATTTTTTTCCGAGAGTGCGTTTGGTGCCAATTGAAGCGTTAGCGAGGAGAAGTACTTCTCGAAATCTTCAGCATATTTTTCGAAATTGTCGTGATGCTGCGGCTCGCCCAACCTTTTGTATCCGTCAATGATGGTATCCCAAGGGATAGGAGAGTTGGGGTTTACGGCAACAGCCAAAGGCTCCTCCTTTGAGAGTTGGTAGATGGTGTGGTCTTCGTTGCTTGCACACACTATTCCCAGCTGGTTTGCAATCGATATAAAAGAGATTTTGTCGGTTTTCATATATAGTTCTTCGGGTTTTCGATTAGGTTGATGACTATACTAAACGCAAATATAAGAAATTGCCGCTAAAATTGCAAGCAATTTCACTACTTCACTTTTTGGAGGTGGGACATTAGGTGACCGAAGAAGAGACGAGTGCCGACGCGGCGGAAGCCTTGTGAGGTGTAGAGACGTTCAGCGTCGGGATTCTCCTCGTCGACAATGAGGCCTACGCGGTCGGCTCCCTCAGCAAAGGCTCGTTCGCAGAAGGCGTTAACTAAGGTTACGCCCACGCCACGACCTCTGAATTCGGGGATAACCGCCACTGAGTCAAGATAGTACTCTCCTGCTTCGGTCTCGTCGGCGATATTTGGTACGCGCCCAACCAATTGTCGCAAAACCTTAAATGTGCCTTCGCGCAAATCCTTCAGTCTTGCGCCATCGTAGCCTACGACCGCGCCTACGGGTTGACCTTCGCACTCGGCTACGAGGGCATACTGCCAACTATATTGTGTCTCGTCGGCGCGTGCAATTTCGGTCAGCACCGAGATATACTCCTCGCCACAATAATCACGCGATGCCTCCTCGTCACCAATGGCCAAATGAACGGCTTGGGCGATGATTGGGGCGTCCTCTCTTTGGGCGGGGCGGATTGTTATTTTTGGTTTGTTCATAACGCAAAGTTAGCAAAATTTGCGAGAGCAAGGCAAGAAATATCTGCTACTTTCTGCTCGTTTTCAACAAATTTTACTATTTTTGTGCAATCAATTTGTAGAACATACCTATCGTCACGCAAAATGAAAAGTGATTTTTTGGTTATCGGTTCAGGTTCGGCTGGATTGAGTTTCGCGCTCAAAGTTGCCGACACCGCCACAGTAACTATCGTTACCAAAGGTAAACTCAACGAGTGTAACACCAACTATGCGCAGGGCGGTATCTGCTCTGTAACCTATGCTCCCGACACTTTCGAGAAACATATCGAGGATACTCTCGTTTGCGGTGCGGGCAAGTGCGACCAGAAGGCTGTAGAGCTTGTTGTGCGCAATGCACCTCGCTCGGCTGAGGATTTGATTCGCTGGGGTACGCGCTTCGACCGTCGCGAGGATGGCGGTTTCGACCTTCACCGCGAGGGCGGACACTCAGAGTTCCGCATATTGCACCACGCCGACAATACCGGTGCCGAGATACAGGAATCACTTATCAAAGCCGTACGACGCCACCCCAACATAACAATTTTTGACCACCATTTTGCAATAGAAATTCTTACACAGCACCACCTGGGCATTGAGGTAACACGCCAGACCCCCGACATTGAGTGCTACGGAGCATACGTTCTTGACATTGCAACCAACGAAGTACACACATTCCTCAGCAAAGTCACACTAATGGCAACCGGCGGTTGCGGTGCTGTATACAAGACCACAACTAACCCACTTGTAGCTACAGGTGACGGAATTGCAATGGTTTACCGTGCCAAGGGAACAGTAAAGGATATGGAATTTGTACAGTTCCACCCCACAGCACTATATAACCCTGGCGACAGACCATCATTCCTCATTACCGAAGCTATGCGTGGCTATGGTGGCATACTGCGCACTATCGACGGCAAGGAATTTATGCACAAGTACGACCCACGTCTCTCGCTTGCACCGCGCCACATTGTGGCACGCCCCATTGACAACGAGATGAAGACCCGAGGCGACGACCACGTCTACCTCGATGTCACACACAAAGACCCCGAAGAGACCAAGCGACACTTCCCCAATATCTACGAAAAATGTCTATCGCTGGGCATAGACATAACGAAAGACTATATTCCCGTAGCACCCGCAGCGCACTACCTTTGCGGTGGAATAGATGTCGACCTTAACGCAGCATCGAGCATACACAGGCTATATGCCGTCGGTGAGTGCTCGCGCACAGGACTTCACGGTGGTAACCGTCTGGCAAGCAACTCGCTCATCGAGGCTGTCGTTTATGCCGACGCAGCAGCAAAGCACTCACTCGCACATTTCGAGGAGTATACCTACCGCGAGGACATTCCCGAGTGGAACGACGAAGGCACAAAGATGAACGAAGAGATGGTGCTCATTTCGCAGGATGCCAAAGAGGTACAGCAGATTATGAGCACATACGTTGGCATTGTACGCACAGACCTGCGCCTTAAACGCGCCTGGAACCGCCTCGACCTCCTGTACGAAGAGACCGAGGAGCTGTTCAAGCAGAGCGTTGTTAGCCGCGAATTGTGTGAGCTTCGCAACATAATCAATGTAGGCTACCTCATTAT
>JAZQWU010000109.1:0-17032 GCA_045632505.1 Alistipes sp.
CGCAGTGCGCGAGGCGGAGGAGATGATTCGCAAGCTCTCGTTCAAGTCGTTTGCGTCGAAGTACAAGACAATGCTCATTTGGTTGCCCGAAACAATGAACGAACGAGCAGCCAATATGATACTCAAAATCTTGGAGGAGCCTTGGGAGGATACTATCTTCATCCTCGTTGCGGAGCAGACCGAAAATATTCTTGGTACCATCCTTTCGCGTACGCAGGAGGTGACAGTACCGCGCCTCTCTGCTGAGGATTTGATGGCAGAGATTCGCTCAAACGGCATCACCGACGAGGCAGAGGTGCGCAATATGGCACGCTTGGCGTGTGGCGATTTGTTGCAGTTGCGACAGATTCTCTCGGGCGAGGAGGACGAAATCAAAAATGAGAATTTCAACCTCTTCCGCACGATGATGCGCCACTGCTACCTCAACAAACACCTCGAGTTGCTCGGTTGGGCAGACGAGGTGGCAACGCTCTCGCGCGAAAGACAGATGGGATTGATGGCGGACTTTGCACGACTCTTGCGCGAGGCGTACATCACCCACGCGGGCGTGAAGGAGGCGACATACCTCTGGGGTGAGGAGGCGGACTTCTGCGGTAAGTTCTCGCCATACATCGGCTCGGAGAATATCGAACCGATATTGGAGTTGTTGGAGGAGGCATTGCGACGACTCCGTCAGAATGGCGATCCTCGCATCGTATTTTCATACTTTGCCTTAGCAACAAGCCGTTACATTAACTTCGGAAAGTGATGCACCGAACGATAATTTTGGCTGGGGGCAACATTGGCGACGTTGCAGCGCGCTTTGTCGAGGCGGAGCGACTACTCGCCGAGCGAGGAGTGAATATTGTGGCAAGGTCGCAGAACTACGAGAGTAAGGCGTGGGGCTTCGAGAGCGAGATGCTCTTTGTGAATGTCGCGTGGGAGGCAGAGACCGAATTGGAGTCGGAGCAGTTGCTCGATGCACTGCAAGAGGTGGAGGCTTTGCTTGGTCGTGACCGCGAAGTTGAGAAGGCGCAGAAGGCGGAGAATGGAGCGAGATATTGCTCGCGAACATTGGATTTGGATATCCTCTTCTACGACGAGGAGCATATCTCGACCGAACGATTGAAGGTTCCCCATCCGCTCATTATGGAGCGTGAATTTGTAATTACCCCACTCTGCGAGTTGCTCGGATGCACGAAGGCAGAGTTGGCAGAAAAGATAGAGAAGATTTATGCGTAAGGTTTTACGAAATATAGCGTTTGCATTGGTGGCTATAATGTCGCTGACGGGTTGCTTCAAGGAGGTGACCACCGACACCACCTTGCGAATTAAGGTTTTGACGGAGAGAGAGTCGGGAGGTGAGCGCGTACCAGCAAGTGGTTGCTTCGCCTACATCTACTACACGCAGAAGGAGGATTGGACTATCGTTTCGTACGATGATGCCGTAGCGAAGACCATCACCAACCTCGAGAGTGGCGAGACTCGCACCGAGCCAGATGGCGAGAGCGAGGAGTATGAGATTAAGGGTTCGCTGAACAAGTACCTCTCGATATTCCAGGACAAAGCGCCTGCGCTTGTGGTAGTGGTCTACCCCGAGGCGCAGATGTACGCATATATGTATCGCAAAGCCGAGGCAGAGAACCTTACCTACACCTACCTCACGTTGATATTCCACGAGTGGAAGAATGGCGAGTATAACGAGGGTTCGAAGGAGGGATATAAGTGGACTGTGGTTGCACCCGAGAAGGTGACCGAAGAGTAGATTTGAGAGAAAGAGAGATGACTAAAAATTTGAAAATAGTTCTGCGCGTAGTAGTGATATTGCTCTTCGGAGGGGCATTCTTCTCGCGTTGTGCCAATATTATGACACCCGAGGGTGGCCCAAAGGATACCATTCCTCCGGTGATTGTGAAACTCGAACCAGGAAACTTCGCCACCAACTTCAAGGCGAAGAAAATCTACATCGAGTTCAACGAGTTCGTACAGATTAAGGACCAGAACAAGGAGATGTTCGTGTCACCTGCGATGAAGAAGTTGCCACTGCTCACCACGCGAGGCCGAGGCATCGTCATCACCATTCGTGACACCTTGAAGGAGAACACCACCTACGCCATCGACCTCGGCTCGGCAATCCGCGACAACAACGAGGGTAACCCAATCAACGCTATGCGCTATGTCTTTTCGACTGGCGATAAGGTCGATTCGATGATGTGCTCAGGTTATACAGCCGATTCGTACAAGGCGGACTCGGTGAGCCGTACATTCATCTGGTTCTACATTGCCGACTCGTTGCCAAAGACTCCTGGCTACGACTCTACAATCTTCAACCGCAAGCCCGATGTTATTGCGCGAGCGCAGAATAATGGTATCTTCATTGCGCAGAACCTCAAACCTGTAAACTATCGCATCTATGCCATCGGTGACAAGAACGACAACCAACTCTACGAGCCAGGCACAGATATGGTAGGTCTGCTCGATACGGTCTACAACCCAGCGAAGATGCCAGAGTTTGCCATTTGGTTCGACTCGTTGCGTATGTATCCGAGTGCCGAGCCGCAGCTCTACTTCCGTATGTTCACCGACAAGGCGTTCGTAAATCAGCGACTCGTCGAGGCTCAGCGACCTGACCAGAAGAAGGCGTTGCTCTACTTCAACGCAGACTACCCGAAGATTGACTCGCTCATCTTCGATAACATCTCGAGCGACCAGATTTTAATTGACCCTCAGACCAACGGTCGCGATACCGTAGCGTTGTGGTTCAATGTTCCTGCCGAGCAGTTACCAGACACCATCAAGGGTAAGATTGTCTACTATCGTCACGACTCGTTGCGCCAACTCTCCAAGACGCGCGAGCCGCTGAAACTTGCGTGGAAGTTGGTGGAGACCAAGGAGCAGCAGAAGGAGCGCGAGCGCATCGAAAAGGAGAAGGAGAAGGCGGCAGCAGAAGGTCGCGAGTACAAAGACCCTAACTACAAGAATCCGTTCTCGCTCAAGATTTCGGCGGGCAAGGAGGTAAACCCCGAAAAGGGCTTCGACATCACATTCGGAACGCCAGCCGTAAAGTTCGACTCGACAGCCGTAGAGTTGCTCGTTGTGGCTGAGGATAAGAGCACTACACCGATAAAGGGACGCTTCGTGCGCGACACCTTGAATATGTGTCGTTATTTTGTTGAGGCACCTTGGAAGGAGAAGACCAACTATCGTCTCTACATCCCTAAGCAGTCGATTACCGACGTTATGGGATACGAGAACGACTCTACCGTAGTGGAGTTTGCCACCTACGACCCCGAGAAGTTTGCAACTGTATCGTTGAATGTTAAGGGTAGCAAGGAGAATCGCTACATCGTGTTGCTCACCGACTCGAGTGGCAAGACCATACAGGAGTTGAAGGATGTGAAAACGGGCAACTACCGCTTCAACTATGTTGCTCCGGGCGATATTCGTCTGCGAATCATCGAGGACAAGAATGGCAACGGCAAGTGGGATGCTGGTGATGTTATCGCGGGATTGCAACCCGAGCGTGCCGAGTCATTCTTCAACGAGCGAGGCGAGGACCTCTTCACCACGAAGATGAACTGGGACTTCGAGATAAACATCGATATGGACAAGGTCTTCGTACCGATGACTATGGAGAATCTGGTGAAGATGCTCGACGACAAGGAGGAGTCGCGCTTGCAGAAACTCTACGAGGAGTGGAAGGAGAAGCAGGCAAAGGCAAAGGGTGAGGATCACAACCACAGCCAGCAGAGCAGCGGAGGCGGAATGGGCTTCGGCGGACTCAGCGGAGGTATGAGTGGTATTAAGAACACTATCAAATAGGCGAACGATGAGGAGATTGATAAAGATATTCACACTTATGGCGATACTCTCTGTGGCTGTGGTTGCAAAGAGTTCGGCACAACACACCATAGCGGTAACAGGCGGTACGGGTTTCGCTACGTCGCGTATGTACCCAGCACAGGAGACTCGCTCCATCTGGGGTACATATCAGGCTGGATTCTCGTGGCGTTACTACTCGATGCCTCGCTTCATCGCCTGCTTCGGTATCGATGTGGAGTTGTTGCAACGCGGTTATAGCTTTGCTCCCTACTCCTACCTCTACGAGCATAAGAAGGATTACAAATACTACACCCGAAAGCTCAACTCTATAGTTGTGCCTATCGTGTGGCAACCACACTTCTACCTCTTCAAGAACCATCTGCGAATCTATTTGGAGGCAGCACCAACTTTATCGTTCAACTTCTCATCGAAGTTCTATAACGAGGAGGATAAGATTTACGCAATGACCGAGACTGGCTCGGCTACGCCATACGACGCGATAAAAGAGGGCAAGTACGAGTTCCGCCCCGAGCGAGACAACCGCTTTATGTATGGTTTGCGAGGTGGTGGAGGTTTCGACCTCATCTTCGGTCAGTTGGAGTTCGGAGTGCGAGCGATGTACGACTTCGGCTACTCGGATATCCTCCGCAACCGAAACAAGTACTACTCGAACAACCTCGACGGAGTGGAGAAGCCTGGCGAGAACCCATTTATGCTGACGCCACTACGCTCACCGCTTGACAACCTCACCCTCTCGGTGAAACTCGGTTTCCGCATTGGCAAGGAGGGCTTTGCCGAGTGGGCGTGGAAGAAGCCAAAGTTCCCGAAGAACAAAGAAGTGTTTAAGTATACACTTTAAAAAACGGAAAACTAATAAAAGACTATGGAAAATACAAGACAAGAGAAAATTGCAAAACAGATTCAGCGCGATATCGCTGAGATCTTTCAGCGCGACATCGCTGAGTCATTGCGAGGTGTGCTTACAACAGTAACCGCAGTGCGTGTATCGCCCGACCTCGGTTATGCGAAGGTATATGTGAGCGTCTTTCCTTTCGACAAGGCACAGGCGACTATCGAGATTATCGAGCAGCAGAACAAGTTGATTCGCGGCGCACTCGGACGTCGTATGCGATTCCAGGTGAAGGTAATCCCTGAGTTGCAGTTCTTCATCGACGACTCGTTGGAGTACATCGAGAATATCGACTCGTTGCTGAAGAAGTAGTAGCACAAACGCAACAACCGCAAGAACGATGCAGTGGCGCTTCGCTCTGAAATACCTTACCTCGCGTAAGTCACACTCGGTGATAAACATCATCGCAACGGTCAGCTTGCTGGCGGTGGTGGTGCCTGTTGCCGCTATGGTGATACTGCTATCGGTCTTCAACGGATTCGAATCGTTGGTACGCGACCTCTACAAGGTGGTCGATGCCGACATTGAGATAACCACCTCGAACAACCTACGACCATCCGACATCGCCCTGCGTGAATGTGTATCGGCAACGGAGGGTGTCGAGGCGATATCGTTCGTCATCGAGCGACAAGCACTACTCTCCTATCGCAACAACCGCACTGCAGTGCAGTTGCGTGGCGTCGACGAGGAGTACAGCAAGGTGGTGCCAATCGAGGAGTTCACCGCAGTAGGAAATGCGTCAATACAACTTGGCGACCTGGACCGACTGATGTTGGGTGAGGGTGTGGCATATGCGCTGGGAATGTACGCAATGGCGGCAGGAGATGTCGAAATCTACTCGCTCGGAGGAGGTGCTATAGGTTCGATTATGCCTACCTTTGCAATGCGCAAGGAGCAGTTGGATGTCTGCGGCACGCTGGTGATAGACCAGCAACACGCCTCGTCGTTTGCCCTCACAACACTGCGTGCGGCAAGCCGTCTCTTCGGTGTCGAGGATATGGCGGACAAACTCCTTGTAAAGGTTAAGGCCGAGACATCGCACCACAAGGTGGCAGAGCAGTTGCGCAAGCGACTGGGCGAGGAGTACAAAGTGACGCTCCGCGAGGAGAAGAACGAGGGTTTCTACGCCATAATGCGCTACGAGAAGTGGGCGATATTCTTCGTTTCGATGTTGGTGCTGGTGGTCGCTTCACTCTCGATAATTGGCACTGTGATAATGCTTATCCTCGAGAAGCGCGACGAGCGACAAACGCTCCTCGCATTGGGTGCTGACAACGCCTTCATCCGTGGCATCTTCGTACGCGAAGGATTGCTCATTTCGGGCATTGGAGGTGCTATAGGTTTGGTGCTGGGCATAGGCATAACGCTCGCTCAACAACACTTCGGCTTTGTGAAGATGCCTAATGGCAACTTCTTGGTCGAGAACTACCCCGTAGAGTTACACGCGGTGGATTTAATAGTGATATTTATACTCTTTGTTGCGGTGGCGATGGCAGTTTCGCTGGTGGCCACCTCATCAATGATTAAGAGAGAAGAGAAATAATGAGAAAGAGTCTGCATATACTGCTCCTGATGGTGGTGCTTTCCATCGCAGGATGCGCCAAGAAGAGTGTCATCCCCGACGATACTCTCGCAAAAATATTTCACGACGCCTTTTTGGTGAATGCCTACATCGACGACACGCGTCTGAATATCGATTCGTTGCAGGTCTACGAGCCTATATTCAACAAGTATGGCTACACCGCCAAGGATGTAATCTACACAGTAGGTAACTTCTCGCGTCGCAAGAGTGCGCGATTGGGAACGGTTGTGGAGCAGGCTATTTCTCGTCTCGAGAAGGAGAGCAAACTCTACGCCAAGAAGGTGGTAATTCTCGACACAATCTGCAATGTTGCCGTTCGCGAGTACACTCGCACAGTCTACCGCGACACCGCCATCCACGTGCGAAAGCGTGCCGACTCGACTCGTCTCCACATCGAAATCTCGCCTATATTGCGAGGCGAATATGCTATCTCCTACAGTTACACTTGCGACGAGGATATGGAGAAGTATCCACGCAATTCGGAGTATTACTTCCTCGACGAGAACGGACACCGCAACGGCTTCACCTCGCACACACTGCGCAACAACGGCATCATCAACAGAACGCTCATCTCGCGTTCGGATAATCGAAAGTTGGTGTTGGAGTTGGGTAAGTATCGTCTACCAATGACGGGCAAGAAGAAGAAAAAACGCGCACTCCCACCAAAGAAGCAGGAGTTCGACATTCGCGGATTGAAGGTTGTCTACACACCGAACGAGGATGCTGCAATAGACTCGTTGTTCGAGCGATATGTAAATGTCAAAATTTTTGCCGATGGATTCCTCATTAAGAAGGATAGCCTCACACTATCTGCTGACTCCACAAGGGTTTCAACCGCGCCCGCTAATAACGATTAAGGTAGAGGGCGATCACCACGAAATCGTTGCTGTAGAGCAGTACAACGCAGGACTCGACTCAACACCAGGGGTGGAGTTCTACGCAGGAATTCTCTGTGCTGGCTTCATCAATACCCATTCACACATCGAACTCTCGTACCTTCGCGGTGCTATCGCCGAGGGTAGGGGCTATACCGCCTTTGCCGAGAGCATTGGCAAGGTGCGCGACACCTTCTCGGAGGAGGAGCAACTTCGCGCCATCGAGGAGGCTGACCGCACGATGTGGCAGGAGGGCGTAGATGCCATAGGCGACATCGTCAATGGTGCGACATCGTTTACCACGAAGGCGACAAGTAAAATCCACTATAAGAATTTTGCTGAGGTCTTCGGTTTGCGCCTCTGCAACTTGGAACGTCAGCGCGAGCTACTAAAATACCCGAACACCTCGCTCACTCCCCATTCGATATACTCGGTGCAGGATGCCCCGTTCAAGGAGGTGTGCAACGCCGAGACAGAAGCTCCGCTCTCAATCCACTTTATGGAGACTCCCGACGAGGCGCTACTCTTCGCTGGCGAGGGTTCGTTGCATAGGTGGTACAAGGCGGTAGGATTCGAGTGTGATTTCCTGCACTACGGCTCGCCCGCCGAGCGCATCGTGGCTTGCGTACCAAAGGAGAGACGCGCATTGCTTGTGCATAACTGCGCCATCTCGGAGCGCGACATCAAAGTTGTGACGAATCACTTTACCACGCCCGTTTCGTGGGCATTGTGTCCACGTTCTAACGCCTACATCTCGGGCATCGAGCCGAGGAGTGTGGAGTTGTTGCGCGCGCATAATAATATAAATATATGTATCGGCACTGACTCGCTCTCATCGAACTGGTCGCTGTCGATGATTGAGGAGCTGAAGATGTTTCGTGGAATACCGCTCGCCGAACTACTGCAATGGGCAACTATCAACGGTGCCAAGGCGCTCGGCATAGACAACCACTACGGCACCATCGAGGTGGGCAAACGCAGTGGCATTGTCAATATCACGGGTGTAGATTTAGAGAGTTTCACTCTAACCGCCTCCGCCCAGGCAAAGAGAGTGTTGTAAAAAAGAGAGGATTTCCAAAAGTTGTTGAAAATCCTCTCTTTCTTACTTAATCTTTACAACGCAACATTGTCCGTAGGCTCCAGCTCGCACCGAGTACTGAACTGCCGTAGGCGAGAATTGCGATTTTGTGTTGGAGTGAATGTGGCCACAAAGTATTCCCTTCAACTCCTCCTGCTTGCGAAGCCACTTGCAGAATTTAAGAGTTGTTTTATCGGCTCGTTGCTGAATTGTAGTATATTTCCACTCTTGGCCTGCAGGACGAGGCTTGTTGATGTAGGTTGAGGTTACCTTCTCGGGAACTCCAACCAATCCCGTAGCCTTTCCCTTTGTGCGCTTCAACATATAGTCGCTAAATTCGGGCGTGTAGAGAGGATTGTGGCATACCAAAATAATTGGAAGCCCCCTCTTAACCTCCTTCTTCATCAGCGAGAACTGCTCCTTCGAGAATTTGTAGTAGCCATTGTCGATAGCGACGAAATTCACGCCATTGATAACCTTTGAGTAGAATCTGAGGTTGTTCGGATATACCGCCTGCACCTTGTCGTAGCTCTTCGCACGATAGGCATCGTTCTCCTTCGCTTCGCCTACATAGAGCGAGTATTCGTGATTACCAGCTGTTACGATCCATTCGCCCTGACTGAACACGCGCTTTGCCGCATCAAGGTTGGCCTCGCTCACAAAGTCGCACATATCGCCCGAATGAATAATAGGCATATTATTCTCGATAGCATATTGGCGTTGAGCATTCAATATAGCCTCAGAGTTGCGGAACTTCTTACTTCGTCTTGTTGCCAGCTTCATCTTGCGCTCCGTATCGCGCTCGTCGGCATAGGCAAGGTGCGAATCGGAGATGTGCAACACCGAGAATGGCTTTGCGATGCCAGCATCAATCTCGACAGTACGAATCTTAATGGTTGTGCTTTCGTGGGTGTAGGTTTGGGTTTGAGCAAAAACTCTTGTTGCAAAAACGATTGCAACAAGAGTGTAAAGCCCACACAATATGGTCTTTAAGTTTTTCATATTTTCGTAGGTTTAGTGGCAGTGGCACTCACCCTCGCCGCAGTTGTGCTCCTCACCGCAACCCTCGCAACCATCGCCGCAGTGGTCGTGGTCGCAACCGCAAGAGCAACCGCCCTTTGGTGCGAGATCCTCAGGAGTAACGTCGCGTACCTCAACAACCTCAACATCGAAGTTCAAGGTCTTACCAGCCATTGGGTGGTTGAAGTCCATCATAATGGTCTCCTCCTTCACCTCCTTGATAATACCATTCATACGGTGGCCCTCAGCGTCGCTCATAGGCACTACGTTGCCAACAAACAACATCTCCTCAACTACCTTGCCGTCGATCATAAAGATAGTCTTTGGCAACTCTACGATAGCCTCAGCGATAATCTCGCCGTAGCCATCCTTTGGCTCCAAGGTGAACGAAACCTTATCGCCTGGCTCCTTGCCGATGAGTGCGCCCTCGAACTTAGGGAGCAACATACCTGCGCCACATACGAACTCGAGTGGCTGTCCCTCTGGATTCTTGTCAGCAACCTGACCGTCAACAGTAAGCGTATAGTTTACTGCAACAAATTTTGTGTTTTCTACCTGCATAGTTGTATAAATTATTTAATTGTTTGTATCTCCTTTGCAAATACTCCGACAAAGATAGTGAAATTTTGCAATTAACAAATAGAAAAGACGGACAATCTAAAAAGATTATCCGTCGTTTTCCGTTTTCCGCTTTCCGTTTTCAGTTTACTCCACCTTCTTCCAGTAGCGCGAAAGCGAGATTGGACCCAACGAGCCCTTTACGCGCAAGGTCGATGCATCGTCGAACGAGCACTCAACCTTGTAGGTCTTGCCGTTGATTGGCTTATAGACAGTACCACCGCCCCACGCCTTCTTCTCGGCATTGTAGCGGATACCCTTAACTACTACAATCTGATTCGACGGAGTATTGCGCAACGCAGGGTTTGGATTCTTGATGTCGGTCTTTGGAGTTCCGTCTGGGTGGTTAGGCTGCGAGAGCCAAATAATCTGTCCCTGGTAGCTGCCATCCTCACACTTTGTGAAGCGCACCTTCGACTCATTTCCCTCCTCCTCAACTTTGTAGACACCAACGATTTTGTCGGCATCGGTCTGGGCAAATGCGCTCACCGAGAAGAGCATTGCAAGCGAACAAACGCCCACCTTAAAAAGATTCTTCATACTCATAAATAGTTTTGTTTGCGGAGCGAAGATACAAAAATTATGGGTAGTTATCGCACTTTCGCATATAACCACCCATAAAATCGGTATTTTTACCTACTAATATCTCCTCAGCAATGCCTCGATGCGAGCCTTGTGCTTGGCGAATTTCGCATCTGCCTTACGATTGAACTTTTCGATATTTTTTGGCATCTGCTCGGGGAATGAAATCTTTGTCTTCACCTTCAACGCCTCGCGCACAAGAGGTTTATTGAGATAGTAGCGTGTCTTTTTCTTGCCACCGCGACCACTTGTTGTGCCATCCTTGATATACGCCGCCTTAATAAACTTTCTGCCGAGCATATAGCCCTCGCTACCACTCCAGCACTGTGGAATCTGCTCCTTCGCCTCAACCCACACTGGGATGGCTGGCAAAGCTGCAGGATAGCCCATTGCCACAAGGATGCGCGGATGCTCGCCACAGGCAATCGTAAACGAGCCTACGGTCGAGCGATGTGGTACGGTTTCGTAGCGATGGTCGTAGAGTTTTTTATCACTTTGTAGAGCATCGCCCTTGCCAGCCACATAGTACGAACGAGAGTAGTTGTAGAAATCCGTAGCCGAGAACTCCCTCTTGTCGCCAATCTGCTCGAACATAGCATCGTAGCGACGTTTGCTTGTGCCGAGTTTCTCCATATCGCCAGCAAACGAGAAGCTCGAACGTACATCGAAACCGCGCTCCATCTTATCGACATCGTAACGACGATAACCATCGCCCCAAATCTCGAAGAATGCCGCACCGCCCTTAGCATCGCCCACGCCGACATTGGTTGTGAACTTATAGCCTCGTTTGAAGTTGCGAACAAACTCCTCGAACTCGTCTATCGTGGCACAGTTGATAAGCGCATCGCGCATAAATCCGGTACGTCGGCCCGTACCCTCAACCTCACGATTTTCGGGCAGATTGCGAGTTGCGGTATTGACAATGCCGAAGCCCACCTCGTTCACACCACAAAGCACGCCAACATCGGGGTGATTGACGTGAACAACACCCGTATAACTATACTTGTCGGTTGCGAAATGGCGGATAACCGTTTGGTAGGCATTGCTCTCGCGGTTTTTCCAGAGAAGCGTAGCACCCTCCTTCGAAGCCTTTGCTGCTACCACCGCAGCAGTACAAGCCGAAGCCTCGAAGTTACCGAAAAACAACGCGCAGAGGAGCGCAAGGATATAAAGTCTGTATCTCACGATTAATATTTAAATGCACTACCTCCAATAAACTCGCGCAACACCGAGGTTGGCGGAATCTCGTCAATGCCAATAGTGTGGAAGTTGTCGAGGAATTTCAGCATACCCTGAGCCGTAGCATACTCGGGGCGAGTGTTCGGTATCTCGCGCAACAACGGCTCGGCAAATGGTTTCAGAACTGCAATCTCGTAGAACAACGACGAATTGAACATCACATCGGCCTCCTCCTGATATGGGAAGATGTTTCGCTCCTCGCCACGACGCACACTTGGCCAACGCGCAATCGTGTCGGCTGCACTCATTCCGCGCGTAGCATTGTCGCGTATCATACGGCGCAAGAGGCGATTGTCGGTAGTGTGTATGCGCGAGGTATTATCCATCGCCACCGAGGTGAAGCACGACGCGTAGAGTCGGAACTTTGCCGCATCGGGGATGCTCGGTGTAAGGCGCGGATTCAACGAGTGAATACCCTCCATAATGAGGATTGAGCGGTCATCGAGTTGCAACGGATTCTCGTGCCACTTACGTGTGCCGCTGATAAAGTCAAAGCGCGGAATTTCGACACTCTCGCCTGCCATCAACTTACCCAAATCCTCATTCAAGCGTGCGAGGTCAATAGCCTCCAACGCCTCGAAGTCGTAGTCGCCATTCTCGTCACGCGGAGTATCTTCGCGATTTACGAAGTAATCGTCTGTTGAAATCAATACTGGGTGCAGACCCAATACGCGCAACTGCACGCCAAGTCGCTTCGATGTAGTGGTCTTTCCGCTCGACGAAGGTCCCGAGATAAGCACCAATCGCAGACCTCGTTCGCGGTTCGCCTCGGCAATGGAGTCGGCAATGCGCGAGAGTCGCTTCTCGTGCAACGCCTCGGCAATCTGAATCATCTCGCTCACGTCACCCTGCTCGATGCGTTTATTGAGTTTGCCTACGGTCGGCACACCCATAATCTCGACCCACTCGCTATAGCCATCGAAGATAGAGAACATCTTCTTGAGGTTTGGCGCAGGAGCAATCGTATCGGGTGCGGTGCGCGAAGGCATCGAAATGTAGAAACCCTTGAAGTATGGGTGTACCTCGAAGCGGTCGATATAACCAGTCGACGGGACAAGCGCACCGAAGAAGTAACCCACCTCGTCGCCGAGTCGCTCGACTGTGCTATAGAGTCGTTGGCGCGTCTGCAAGAGGTCAACCTTGTCGTCAAAACCACGCTTCTCAAACTCGGCAACAACCTCCTCGGTAGGCATTGTTTCGCGTGTAATAGCCATATCAGCACGCACAATCTCGCTTGCAGCGTCGTACAACGCCTTGCACTCTTCGGCAGAGAACTCCTCCTTGCCCTCAACCTCGCAGTAGATGCTATCGCCAATGGCGTGGCGAGCGTGGAACTTCTGCGACGGGTACAACTTCGACACCACCGACTGCATAATAAATATCAACGAACGCTGATATACGCGGAAACCTGCGAGGAGAGTAATATCGAAGAACTCCACCTTGGCAGGGGTATAAATCTTGTAAGTCAACTCCTCCAACTTGTGGTTTACATAGGCGGCAAGAAACTTATACTTGCCCTGTAATTTGAGTTGTTCGGCCAACTCCACCAACGAAGTACCCATCTCAACCTCAACGGTCGAGCCACTATTTACGCAATTAATTTTTACAAGATTTCCCATATCTTTATCTCTTATACGATTTTACTTTACGAACAAATGACTTGAAAAAGTCGAGTGCAACCTCGTTGCCATCCTCAACCATACCCTCGGGATGGAACTGCACGCCCCAAATCGGAAGTCCCTCCGTAGACTCTATGCCCTCCGCCGTTGAGTCGACTGCGCGAACAACAATGCGGAAACCAGGCGCAACTTTCTTCACCGCTTGGTGATGCGTAGAGTTGGTCACCAACTCCGTTACGCCAAACATCTTCGCCAACTGCGAGCCCACCTCGAACTGCACCTTGTGCATAGGCTTCTCGCCCTTGACGCTTGCGCGGTGCTTCAAATGGGCATTCGGACACTGCGACGGAATATCCTGATAGAGCGAACCCCCGAAGGCGACATTTATAAGTTGCACGCCACGACAAATACCCAGCATCGGAAGTTTTATATCGCGAGCAATACGGGCAAGCATAAGGTCGTGAGTGTCGCGATGATCGTTTACCTTACCGAGTTTTTCGTGCGGAGCCTCGCCATAGCGAGCAGGTGCAACATCCTCGCCGCCACTCAAGATTATACCATCCAGACGGCACAACAAATCGCGCAACACCACGCTATCCGCCAAGACGGGAATCAAGACGGGAGTACCACCGCCCTTGCTTATCGCCTCGGCATATTGCATCTTCACCTTTGCGCTACCCTTCGACTCACCACAAGAGATACCAATCAGCGGTCTTTCCGACTTCGGGCGCGCAAACGCAAACAACGGAACAATCAACAATAAATAGAGTAACTTTTTCATCACTTTTTTCATTTTCTTTCTACAAAGATAACAAAACTTTTCCGTTTTCCGTTTTCCGTTTTCCGTTTTTTTACTACCTTTGTAGTAATTGGAAAACTAAAAACCTTAAAACTATGTTCGATAAATTTGTTAATCGTCACGTCGGAACTTCCGACCCCGATACTCTGAAAGCGATGCTCGACACCATTGGCGTGGGCTCTGTAGAGGAACTTATCTCGCAGGTTATACCTTCGGATATTCGCTTGAACGCTCCGCTCCAGCTCTCCGAGCCGTTGAGCGAGTACGAATTTGCACAGCACATTCAGGAGTTGGCGGCACGCAATCAGCAGTTCCGCTCATTCATCGGTATGGGTTACTACCCTAACGCCTCGTCGGCTGCCATTATGCGCAACGTATTCGAGAATCCAGCGTGGTACACCTCCTACACCCCATATCAGGCGGAGATTTCGCAAGGTCGCTTGGAGGCTTTACTCAACTACCAGACTGCTATAATCTCGCTTACGGGAATGGAGATTGCAAACTGCTCGTTGCTCGACGAGGGAACAGCTACAGCCGAGGCTATGGCTATGATGTTCGCACTTCGTTCGCGCGAGGCGGTGAAGGAGGGACGCAACCTCCTCTTCGTGGATGAAAATATCTTCCCTCAGACACTCGACGTGTTGCTCACTCGCAGTGAGCCATTCGGCATCGAGCTTATCGTAGACAACTATGCCGACTACACCTTCACAGGTAAGGAGTTCGGTGCAATCGTGCAGTACCCTGCTGCAAATGGCGAGGTGCGCGACTACTCGGACTTCGTAGCGGCAGCTCACGCTGTAGGTGCATTGGTTACCGCTAATGCCGACCTCTTGTCATTGGCACTCCTCGCCTCACCAGGAGAGTGGGGCGCAGATATCGCCGTAGGCTCGACTCAGCGTTTGGGTTGTCCAATGGGCTTCGGAGGTCCTTCGGCTGGATATATGGCTACGAAGGAGGCGTTCAAGCGCAATATGCCTGGTCGTATCATCGGTGTTTCGGTAGACCGCCTTGGTCGTCGTGCGTTGCGTATGTCGTTGCAGATGCGCGAGCAGCATATCAAGCGCGAGCGAGCAACATCTAACATCTGCACCGCATCGGCATTGATGGCATCTATCGTAGGTTTCCACTGCGTATATAACGGTGCGGAGGGATTGCGCCGTGCAGCATTGACCGCCCACCTCGCAGCATTGACCGTAGCGAAGGGCATCGAGGCTCTCGGATACAAACTCTCTTGCTCGAACTACTTCGACACACTCGACATCGAGGCTGAGGCTTCGGTTGTAGAGTCGGTTGCCGAGGAGCATCACATAAACTTCTACTACCCTTCGGAGTTCCGCGTACGCCTCTCGCTCGACGAGGTGACCACCGCCGAAGAGATTGAGGAGATTATCGCAATCTTTGCCGAGGCGAAGAGTCGCAAGATGAAGAAGGTTGTTCACGTCACCGAGCCACAGCACTTTATGGCTCGTAAGACTCCGTTCCTCACCGAGCCAGTATTCAACCGCTACCGCTCGGAGAGCGAGTTGATGCGCTATATCAAGCAGTTGGAGTTGCGCGATATCTCGTTGGCAAACTCGATGATTTCGCTTGGCTCTTGCACAATGAAATTGAACGCTGCCGCTTTAATGCAGCCTCTTTCATTGTCGGGTTTCCAGAATATTCACCCATTCGCACCAGCCTCTCAGCGCGAGGGTTACACCGCCCTTATCGAGGAATTGGAGCGCGACTTGGCAACTATCACTGGCTTTGCCGCCTGCTCGGTACAGCCTAACTCGGGCGCAGCGGGCGAGTACGCTGGCTTGATGGTTATTCGTGCATATCACCAGAGCCGCAATCAGGGTTATCGTAATATCGTCCTGATTCCGGCTTCGGCACACGGTACAAACCCTGCATCGGCAGCGATGGCAGGTATGAAGATTGTGACCGTAGCGTGCGACGAACACGGAAATATTGATGTAGAGGATTTGAAGGCGAAAGCAGAGCAGTACTCGTCGGAGTTGTGCGCCTTGATGGTGACCTACCCTTCGACTCACGGTGTATTCGAGAGTCGTATTCGCGAAATTGTAGACACAATCCACGACGCAGGTGGCGAGGTATATATGGACGGTGCAAATATGAACGCACAGGTCGGCTTGACCAATCCTGGCTTTATCGGCGCGGATGTCTGCCACCTCAACCTGCATAAGACCTTTGCAATGCCACACGGTGGCGGTGGTCCGGGTGTTGGTCCTATCTGTGTGGCTTCGCACCTCGCACCATTCCTCCCATCGCACTCGGTGGTATCTACGGGTGGCGACGATGGCATTACCGCAGTTTCGTCATCGCCTTGGGGTTCGGCTCTATTGTTGCCAATCACCTACGGTTATATCAAGATGCTCGGCGAGGAGGGTTTGCGCAAGGCTACCGAGATGGCTATCGTAAATGCAAACTATATGGCATCGGCAATCAAAGACGAGTTCCGCACATACTACTCGGGCGAAACAGGTCGCGTAGGTCACGAGATGATTCTCGACTTGACCAACTTCAAGCGCGACTATGGCGTAGATTGTGGCGACGTAGCACACCGACTGATGGACTACGGCTTCCACGCGCCTACCCTCTCGTTCCCGGTACACGAGACCTTGATGGTGGAGCCTACCGAGTCGGAGCCAAAGGAGGAGATGGATCGCTTTATCGAGGCGTTGATTCAGATTAAACGCGAGGCAGAGAAGATAAATGGCGAGGCAGATAATGTGGTTGCCAACGCACCACACATTGCCGAGGAGTTGGCAGGCGAGTGGTCGCATCCATATTCACGGCACGAGGCTGACTTCCCACTCGAGTGGGTGGCACGCTCGAAGTTCTTCCCATACGTTACCAAGATTGACAACGGCTATGGCGACAGAAATCTCGTCTGCAAAAACGAGGAG
>JAZQWU010000110.1:0-2934 GCA_045632505.1 Alistipes sp.
AAGATAACCTCAACTGGGATGTTCTGCAATGTTGCAATAAGCTCTACGGTCGAGAGTTCGCCACCTACGATGTCGAAAGTCTTCTCGCCACGATAGTAGCTATTGTCGAACGATACAGTCTCGGGCTTCCCGCTCTCTACGACAGCGGTGTAGTTACCCTCGAGCAACCAGATGTATGGTGGAAGATTCTCGTCAGAGGTGTACTTACGCACGAGCTTCTGCGACTCGCCGTTGTTCTGATAGATGCGGAGCACATAGTCAAGAGTCTCACCGCTTGTAGTGCGGGTATCAACCGAGAGTGTCAATGCACCCTTGTCGCCCGAAGGCTGGTTGTTGCCGTTGTCCACCTTGTTTGTGTTCACACACGAAACCAAGGCTGCAAGGCACATACATACTATAATATTAAATACTCTTTTCATAATCTACTATTCTATTTGTTGCCAGTTTGAAGCATCAATGTCTTAACAGTGCTATTGCCATCGTTGTCAACAACGGTAATAACGAAGTCGTGAGTCTTTAAGTCAGTACCACTTACTGCGATGAAAATACCCATAAACTGAGTAATCGAAAGAGTTACAGATGTCTTGCCGACAACATCCTCGCCTACTGCAAAGTCCAACTCGCGAAGCGGCTGCTCTACATTGATGAATGTCTCAGGGCTACGGCTGTCGTACGACTGTGTTGGATAGCAGATGTTAAGCACGTTGCAAAGACCTACCTTTGCCAACTCATCCGGTGTGAGTACTGCCGACTGAATCTCAACGTAGAACTCCTTGATACCCTTCGATGCGGTAACCAAGAGGTCAACCTCAAGACCAGCCACAATCTGCTCACGAATCGAAAGATCGTGACCTACCCACTCGATGTTTGGATCCTCAACTGGCTCAGGAGTAACCTCACCGGTCTGCAACTTCAAGGTCTTAACATTTGTGTTGCCCTCAGCGTCGGTTACGGTGAGTACGAAGTCGTGACGATCACCATCCTTACCTGCAGCCTTGAGAATAGAGAGGAACTGTGTAATAGAGAGTGTCACAGACGACTTACCGATGATATCTTCGCCGATAGCGAAGCCGAGCTCACGCAATGGAGCCTCAACGTCAACGTATGCATCCGGATTCTTCGAGTCGTAAGACTGTGTAGGGTAGCACAAGTTCAAAACGTCGCAAAGACCTACACCCGACAACTGCTCGGCAGTAAGAGTCTCCGACTTGATATGTACGAGGAAGCTGCTGATGCCCTTCGATGCACCGATCACAAGATCTACTGTAGCAACCTCGTCGAGGCTGTAACGCTTCGAGATGTCGTAACCAGCCCAAATGATGCTTGGATCCTCGGTTGGCTCTGGGTACTCAGGGTACTCATCCTCCTCTATAGCGTCAGCAACGTTGCAAGGGATAATCTCGTCGGTCACCCAGTCGCGGATGGTTACACCAACGGTGATGTTACCAGCCGAAGTGTTCTCCAAGTAGAAGTGAATCTTGCTATACTGACCAACCTTAACGCCAGTAACCTCCTTGTTCATCTCAACAGCCTTGAAGTTAACCTTGTCTGCTGCGTACGAACCAACGATGTGCAAGTTGATGGTGTTGCTTACATTTGGTGCGAGGAAGAAACCTGAACGAGTCTCCGAAAGGTTGTACTCCAATGCGTTGCTACCAACCGAAACGGTGGTGAGAGTCTCAGCACCGAGACGCTCCAACAAATCCTCAGCGTAGGTGATGTCAACCTTGATTTGCATCAACGAACAAACCAACTGAGTGAGTGATGTAGTCTCGTTGCGAACGATCTTGAACGCCTTAGATGTACCATAAATCGGTGTATCCCAAGCAGCACCTGGAACCTCTGCCGACTGAATCTTGAGGATGTAGTCGCCAACAGCCAATGCGATAGGGGCGGTTGGACGCTCGCCAAACTTGAACTCCAAAACCACCTCGTTATCCTCGTTGATAATCTGGCAGTCGAAAGTGTTCACGTCAACCGAGTTGCGAGTTGCATTAGCGCTCATTACGCTTACGCCCGGATCACGCTCGTCGATACGGCAATCTACCGAAAGAGCCGACATCGAGAGGTAACCTTCGCTTGAAATAGTTGCGCCACCGTTACCCTCGATGGTGAGTTTTTCGTCGGCACAGCCCATCATAAAAAAGGCTGCACAAACGGCAATCATTGATAAAAACTTCTTCATAACTTATATTATTTTTAATTATTATTCGATTAAGCGTTGTCATTCATCTCGAACTCCTCCTCAACAATCTCAACAATTTGGTTGTCGAAGCGAACTACGAACTCTGCGCTACCTGCAGTGTCGAGGTCGAATACGATGGTGTGACGAGTTGCTGGGTTCAAGGTAACCTCTACGCTGAGAGTCTGAGCGTTGCCCGAAGGCTTCACCACCTCGCAAGTGATTGTGGTAGTGCCTGCGTTCACGTAGAGCATCTCCTCGTTCTCCTCGTTCCACTCGATACCTCTGATCACAAACTTAGGGGTGCTCTGCTGGAAGTAGCCGTCGAACTCTGCGGTGGTGTCGATGTTCACAATCGAGTTTGCGAGTGCAACCTCAACCTGAGCCTCAACCGACAACTTGTAGCCTGGAACGTCTACGGTAGTCGAGCCCTCGAAGTAAGGCTTGCCATAGCCCTCCTCGCCGCGTACGCCGTGGCTGAGGGTTACGGTGTGAGCCGAGCTGTGGAACAAAATGCCACGAGCAGCCTCTGCCAAATAGTCGGCGAGAGTAGGCCAGTTGTAAGTTTGGTTGTTGCCAGTAATCTCTACAGCGAGATCCTCAACTGCGGGAACGGCGATTGTCAATCTGCCCTCGGTGGTGTCTGTCACCTCGCTACGAGTTGCAGGAGCGATGTCGATGGTACCGAGTGCCACCTGCTCCTCGCCTTTGGGCGATACACAAGCGGTCATTGCAACCGCGAGTGCCAAGTA
>JAZQWU010000111.1:0-5553 GCA_045632505.1 Alistipes sp.
GCAATACCCTCCATTGCACCAGCAATCTCGCGCTCTACAACACCAGCCTTGCACATCTTCATCGCGGTGGTGTGCATAGCATAGCCGAGCTGGAAGGCACGCTCCAAAGCCTCGATCTCCTCGGCAGACTTCACCTCGCGCATCTCAGCTACAGCGAACATCAAATCAATAGATTTGTGGTTATAAAGCTCTGCGATTGGCAAGCCCAACAAGCGCGAAAGTTCAATCTTGCTCTCTCCACGATATGGTGGAAGGAAGTGAATCTTGCGACCGAGCTTCATAGCCGCAGCAATAACGCCATCGAGCGCCTTCAAAGGCTGGCAGTTCGACACTCCCACCTGTGCGCCAAGCTCTACAAGGCGTGGCTGTGGGCCTGTCCAGATGATATCCTCAACGGTGAAATCGTCACCGAAGAGCATCTCCTCGCCCGACTCGGCATCAATCACCGCCATAAGGGTAGACAAGTTCAAACCGAAGTAGTAGAGGAAGGTCGAATCCTGACGGAAATAGTAGGCGTTATTCGGATAGTTGTTTGGCGAGTAGGTGTTACCCGCAATCAAAATCAAGCCGTTACCAATGCGCTTGCGCAACTCGGCACGACGGCTCTTGTATGTATCTGCACTAAACATAGTTGTATTGATTTATCGTAAAACTTCTTTGTACAATTTGTCGCCACGACGGACAACCTCGACGGTCTTTATCGAGCAGACATCGCCCTGCTTAACCCCTGCGACAACCTTATTGTCGAGAACAATGCCCTCGGCCTTCTGCTCTACTACGCCTGTGGTTTCGCCCATAATCAGGATGTCGTCACCCTCGGCCAAAGTCGAAGCTTCGACGGTAATCTCGGCCACGCCAATATTTTTGAAGTAGTTGGTAATCTTGCCCACATACTCCTTGCGGTGTGTTGCCGACGATCCGTAGGCATTGGTGTGCTGAACAACGAGCTTATTAGCGTAGTAACCACCCCAGAAACCGCGATTGAAGACGCGCAAAAGACCATTCTTCAACTCCTCGGCATTCTCGCGAGTGTACTCGCCAGCCTCGATAAGGCGAAGAGCCTTGTCGTAAGCCTCAACTACACGCTTCACATACTCGCCACCTCGCGCACGTCCCTCAATCTTCAACACACGCACTCCTGCGTTGATGAATTGATCGAGAAAATCAACCGTACAGAGATCCTTTGGCGAGAGGATATAGCGACCATCGATGTCGAGCATCTCGCCCGTATCCTTATCTTGGATGGTATATTTTCTGCGACAAATCTGGCGACAAGCACCACGATTTGCCGAGCAATTTGTTTCGTGCTGGCTCAAGTAGCACTTGCCCGAGATAGACATACACAACGCTCCGTGAGCGAACATCTCAATCTCGACCAATTCGCCCTTAGGACCTCGAATATCCTGCTCGATGATAGCTTTATGCACCGTTGCAATCTGCTCCAGCGACAACTCGCGTGCCAACACCACAACATCTGCCCACTGCGAGAAGAACTTTACAGCCTCCGAGTTGGAGATGTTGCACTGTGTGGAGATATGCACCTCGACACCTGCGTGGTAGGCGTAGGTGATAACCGCCAAGTCCGATGCGATGATTGCATCCACACCCACCGCCTTGGCTTTGTTTACGACCTCCTGCATCACCTGCAACTCATCATCATAGATGATGGTATTGATTGTAAGGTAGGTCTTTACACCCGCCTTATGGGCGATTTCGACAATCTGTTCCAAATCCTTCTCGGAGAAGTTTGCTGCCGAAGCCGAACGCATATTCAGGCGACCAATGCCGAAATAGACCGAGTTTGCACCAGCATTTATCGCAGCGTGCAAAGACTCATAACACCCTACGGGTGCCATAATTTCAATGTCTGTTCGTTTCATCGTTTAACTCTTTCTTCCAATTAGATTCTCGGCATAGCGACGCAGCTCTATGGTGCGCTCTTGTGGTACATCGAGGCTGTCAAGAATGCTGAGAGCTCGTTGGAACTTATGCGCAATCTGCTGTTCTACACGTGCCGGGATGCCCAACTCGTCGTACAACGCCTTGATAATCGAAATCTTCTCGGCATCGCTCAAATCCTCGCGCAAATGTGTCGAACGCAACACCTCGCGCTGCTCCTCATTCGCACGCGAGAACGCCTCAACCATAAGGATGGTCTTCTTGCCCTCGAGGATATCACCACCAATCTTCTTGCCGAGTCGCTCATCGCCATAGCTATCGAGCAAATCGTCCTGCAACTGGAATGCCAAGCCAACCTCCAACGCAAAGTTGTAGAGGTGCTTGCAATCGCTCTCCGATGCACCGGCAAGGATAGCACCAATAATTGCAGAGCCAGCAAGCAAGGCTGCGGTCTTGAGCTCAATCATTCGCATATAGTCGACCACCGACACCTTCTGCTGGGTTTCGAAATCCATATCGAACTGTTGTCCCTCGCACACCTCGGCTGCCATCTTATTGAACCATTCGAAAATCTTTGGCAATCGCTCCGAAGCGGTGCGCTGCAGATAGTTGTAAGCCAAAATCAACATTGCATCGCCCGACAAGATAGCCACATTCTCACCCCACTTGGCGTGTACCGAAGGACGACCACGGCGCACAGCCGCATTATCCATAATATCGTCGTGCAGAAGTGTGAAGTTATGGAAAATCTCCACCGCCATAGCCGGCATCAATGCGCGATCGATATCATCGGCATAGAGGTTATAGGTAAGCATCAACAATGTAGGACGAATACGCTTGCCTCCCACATCCAAACCATATTTGATAGGGGCATACAATCGTTGTGGTTCCTCGGGCGTAGGCATCTGTGCGATGTGGCGCTCGAAGAGTGTCAGCAACTCGTTGTTTGTAAATTGTTTCATAATATGAAAACTCTTTTGTTATCTCTTCTTCAACTGGTCAACCTCATCAAGGCGCGAGTATGCCAGCTTCTTAACATCGTTCCAGTTGTAGTAGTACGGAGTTGAGGTCTTTATAGGCATCTCCACGTCGCGCTCGTTAATCTGTGCGCGTACCAACACCTCGCCAGCCTTGTTGCGGTAGATGATGAACATAAAGTTCGCAGCCTTTGGCGTAATCTTGTAGCCACGCCAATGCTCGGCAATATAATCGACATTCTCGTTGCTCTTCTCGAAGCGGACCGGCAGATTCTCCAATCCGAAGAGATGAATCGCAGGGATAATATTGAGGTCGTGACCGAAGATAAGGTGTGCGGTTTCGCCATCCTTGCCAGCGATAGCCTCGTCAATCTGATTTACGATATAGTCGACCGTAAGGCGACTCTGCGACATATTGTTTGCCAAAATCGGGTGCGCTGCCGAGGCACAACGATAGTACCAACGCGCATTCTCGACCTTGTAGAAGATGTGGCGCTCGGCCGGAGTGAAGACCTTGTTAAGGAGTGTAAGATCGTTAACACCCAAGTTCTGCGCAAATGCCAAACGCTTGTAGATGTTCGAGATAACCTTGAACGGATGCTCGTCAATCATTGCGAAGAACTTATCCGCGTCGGTGAAAAGTTTCGACTTGCAGCTGCTCAAGTCCTGTCGCCATCCCCAATCCATAAGCTTAGAGTAGACCTCTCTCTCGAGGAATGCCTTGTACTCCTTCTCCTCGGCCGGTGCGTAGAGCTTGTTATGATCCGGCTTCTGCGGACGAATCATCGCAGTAACAACCTCTGAAGCCTCGATATGGTTGTTGAGGCGTGGGTTATACTCCTTCATACCCTCGTTGAATGCCACCATACTCAACGCTGCACGCAACGATGTAGAGCCTACGGAGGCAACCTTTGCCTCGCCCTTGAACAGGGTTGGGAAGTTCTTGCAGTAGCGCTTTCCCAACTGCTTATGCTGAGCAAAACCTACATCGGTCAAGTCGCCAGTGCGATTCTGATGCACCTCGCAGTTCCACTTCATATATTTCAAGACCTCCTTACCAAGTGGGGTGAGGATGCCCGCCTTCTCTGCCTTTAGGAAATATTCGTAGGTCTCAATCGGATAGGATGCTTTTGCCTCGAAGCGCGAGCCGTGGCGGAAATATCCTGTCATAAAGATGGGCTTGAAACCCTTTGGTGCTGCGGGTGCAACATTTTGGTATAAATCGCCATTGTAGACCGTCATCGTAGGTACTACGACCTGCGGATTAGCATCAATCTCCTCACGCGAGGTCTGTGCCGAAAGCGAAAGAGTTGCCAGTAGGGCGATGGCTAGCAGAATGTAGTGTTTCATTGTGTTTGAGTGAATTTGTTGTTTCAAACCACAAAGATAGTAACGAAATTGGTAATAGACAAACCTCTGACGACAAATTTCGTAGGAAGTGACTGAAAGTCAAAATTTATGCAATAGCCTTGGCGAAAATTTTGTAGAATGGAAAAATAGTCGTACATTTGAACAATATTTTAGCACATAAATCAACAAACATAAAACTACTATTATGAAAAAACTTGTATTCGGAATTGACATCGGTGGAACAAACACCGCATTTGGGCTCGTAGACGAACTTGGTGAGATCTTTGCTGAGTCGGCTATCTCAACTCGCAAATACACCCACTTCGATGACTACCCTCGCTATATTGAGGATTTGGCTGCTGCAATGCACGCATTGCTCGACAGCGTAGACTTCAAGTTCGAGTTGTTGGGTATCGGCGTAGGTGCTCCAAATGCAAACTACTACAAGGGCACCGTTGAGATTCCATCGAATATGTGGAAGTATCCCGACGAGCAGATTGCTGCTGGCGCGAAGGAGGAGGATCGTATGTTCAACTTCGCAGAGGATTTGGGCAAGCACTTCGACGGTATTCCGGTATATATCACCAACGACGCAAACGCTGCAACCATCGGTGAGATGGTCTACGGAGGTGCAAAGGGAATGAAGAATTTCATTATGATCACCCTCGGCACAGGTGTAGGTTCGGGCTTTGTGGCTAATGGCGAGATGATTTATGGTCACGACGGCTTTGCCGGTGAGTTCGGTCACGTCATCGTTGAGCGCGGTGGTCGTCAGTGCGGTTGCGGTCGTAAGGGCTGTTTGGAGGCTTACACCTCGGCAGGTGGTATCAAGCGTACCGCATTCGAGTTGATGGCTACAATGAACGATCCGTCGCCTATCCGCGAGTACTCGTTCGACCAGCTCGAGGCTGCTATGCTCTCGAAGTTCGCTGCTCAGGGCGATCCTATCGCTAAGGAGTGTTTCCGTCTTACAGGTCAGAAGTTGGGCTATGCTTTGGCTGACGCTGTGACAATCACATCGCCTGAGGCTGTATTCCTCTTCGGAGGTTTGGCTAAGGCCGGTAATTTAATTTTCGACCCAATCAAGCACTATATGGAGGAGAATATGCTTATCACCTTCAAGAACAAGGTGAAGGTTCTTCCAAGCGAGTTGCAGGATAAGAATGCAGCTATTTTGGGTGCGGCAGCATTGGTTTGGCAGGCTGCTAAATAGTTGAATATTTGACAAATAACAGGAGAGGGCGAGAAGAGTCGCTCTCTCCGTTAACACTTATAATGTAATGAAGAAATTCATATTCGCCTTGACGGCATTGGCAATAATCTCTTG
>JAZQWU010000112.1:0-18467 GCA_045632505.1 Alistipes sp.
GCCGTAATCTTGAAGTCGTGTTTTATGCTCGCCGTAGTGATTCTCTATTCGCGCATCTACACGCTCATCTACCGCGAGCAGCAGATATCGCTCGAGAACGAGATGCTCCGCAACGAGAATCTCACCACCAAGTACAATATGCTGGCAAGCCAGATAAATCCGCACTTCCTCTTCAACTCGCTTTCGTCGCTCTCGATGCTTGTACGCGAGAAGGATGAGGAGCGCGCACTGAAGTATATCGACCAACTATCCTACACCTTCCGCTACCTAACGCAAAACGGAGCAAACACCAACTTTGTGCCACTGCGCGAGGAGATACAATTTGCCGAGGCATACACCTATCTCTTCAAGATTCGCTATGGCGACAAAATTCTCTTTGACTTTGACATTGACGCCGAGTATCTTGACCACAAATTGCCACCAATATCGCTGCAACCTCTTATCGGTAATGCAGTGAAACACAATACGATAAGTAGCCGTCGACCATTCCGCGTTCACATCTACACCGAGGACGGTTTCCTCGTTGTATCGAACGAGAAACGCCCTATGCTCGAGCCAAATCTTGGTACGGGCGTTGGACTCTCGAACCTGAATAGTCGCTACCAACTTTTGCTTAATCGCGAGATTGAAATCATCGATAACGACCAAGTATTCTCGGTGCGTTTGCCACTGAACAAAATAGAAGAATAACGTATGAAAATAGCCATCATCGAAGACGAAACCGCTGCTGCTCAGAACCTCACCGCCATTTTGCGTAAGGTATGCCCCGACATCGAGGTCGCAGCCATCATCGACACCGTAGTTGATAGTATCGATTTCTTCAATGAGAAACCGACTCTCGACCTTGTGTTTATGGATATCCATCTCGCCGATGGATCGTCGTTCCGCATCTTCGACAAGGTGGAGGTCAATATCCCTATAATCTTCACCACCGCCTACGACCAGTATGCTATCGAGGCGTTCAAGGTGAATAGCATCGACTACCTGCTCAAACCGATAAACGAGGAGAGCATCCGTCGCGCGATTGAGAAGTGGCAACGCCTCACCTCCACCGAGCGCACCGAATACACCTCGCGCACCGCAAAAGTAGCTCAGTCCCAGAAGGTTGAACAGCAGACCTTCCTCGTTCATTTCCGCGACAAACTCATCCCATTGCAGAGCAAAGATGTGGCATTCTTCCACACCTTCGAGGAGCACGTTACGGCATATTGCTACAATGGCGAGAAGTTCCAAATTGAGCTCACACTCGAGGCACTGCAGTCGAAACTGCCTACGGCAGATTTCTTCCGCGCCAATCGCCAATTCATCATCGCCCGCAAGGCTGTGAGCGACATCTCCGTATGGTTTGGTAGCCGCCTATCGGCAAACCTCACCGTCGAAACGCCCGAAAACGTCATCATCCCTAAGGCCCGCGTCCACGAATTTAAGGAGTGGCTGAGGAACTAAAAAACGGGAAACGGAAAACTTTTAGTTTTTCGGTTTTCGCTTGAAGTGGAAAACGGAACGCTGCGATTAAGTCGAGAGCAGAGTGGGGTTACACATTCTGCCGAGACGGAGCAGTGAAGCCCAAAGGGCAACCGACGCTGCGGAGCGAGAGCAGAGGGTGCTTGCACACTTTGCCGAGCCGCGAGGAGGAAAAGCCTGCGTAGCAGGGTTAAAGCGGAAAACGGAAATCTTTTTCACAGTTAGTAGTGAGTAGATCGTAGAGAGTAGTTTTTTATTAATAAAAATTAGCTTCACACCAGTTTCACCCCCACCTCCCCTAACCGCTCTCCAGGTCTGCTGGGTATCGTTTTCGATACCTGCAACTCACACATCATCACTCACACGCACCTGGGTATCGTTTTCAATACCCACAACTCACACATCAGCATCCGCGACACACCCTCTGACGGGTATTGTTTTCGATACCCGTGCTAGCAAAAATAACATCTCAGCGTAGGCTTTGCTCACAACACCCACAATTATTACGGCTACACCCAGTCCTCTGATAGGTATCGTTTTCGATACCCACACTTAACCATATCCGCAACACACACCTCTAACGGGTATTGTTTTCGACACCCATCTGTGTTTATACCGCACTACGCACAATGCTGGGTATCGAAAACAATACCCGAGCAATTTGGATATGTAGCTAACATTTTCTATTTTTGTGTAGTTAAAAACTACTACAATTATGATGGGTGACGATTTTTTCAAGCAGGAAAATCCTGTTCGATGGTTATTCGAGCAATTTCCCGAGCTCAATGCAGGACAAATTGCAAAAGCTATGGGCATCAATGAAACACTATTCCGCAACTATATAAATGGAGCAAAGCGTCCATCAGCTGAGCGAGTACTTGAGATTGAAAAGTTTTTGCAAAATCTCGGCAAGGAACTCTCAGAAACGCGCTTGTTGTAATTGCGTTGTACTCTCGCCCAACGATATGTATATGGTTGGGTATCGACGATACCCAGCACCGTGAGGCTAACTCTTTCCACCCGGGTATCGAAAACAATACCCGACAATAGGAGTGACGAGAAACAACAAGGTGAGTAAAAACCACCACAAAGCTGGGTATCGAAAACGATACCCAGCACTTTAGGAGCAATACTATCGCCATATCCTAGGTATCGAAAACGATACCCAACCATAGGAGGAGAAAGTAGTAATAATTTATTCGGCTCCTCGCGAAGATGGGTATCGAAAACGATACCCAACAATAGGAGTAACGAGAAACAACAAGGTGAGTGAAGACCTCCGCAAGGATGGGTATTGAAAACAATACCCAGCACTTTAGAAGCAATACTACCGCCACATCACGGGTATCGAAAACAATACCCAACAGATAAGAATGAACTCATAGTTGGTTCAGATGCACATTGCGGAGTACAATAAAGAAATACATCGCAAGACATCACAGAAGAGGCAATCCATTTACCAAGAACACGCTGACATTATGAAGCAGTTACTAACAATTCTTACGACCATTTTCTGCCTTTGCGGATGCGGTAGTTCCATAGATGAGCAATGGGACGCTCCAATGTTGGATAAATCCGAATTACACTTTGCGGCAGAGGGTGGCGAGCAAACTGTAACAATCCTAAACTATGGTCGTTGGTGGATATACGGAGGATACGAAGATAGCGAGGTGGTGGATGGAGTGATGAAGTACACGAATTACATCTACGCCACACACTCCGACGAGAATATCAACTCTCACGATTTGCTTGATGGTGGGTGGTATCGTGCAGTAGTGCCAAACAAAGGAGATAGCACACAGGTTATTATTACCGTCGATACAAATCCTACCACACAGCCTCGCAAGGCTACAATCGAAATGACTGTAGGCAATGCTGGAGCTTCAATAAAGATTTATCAGAGCGAAAAGAATTGATTTCGCTCTTTTTTTGTCATTTCGCCCCTCTTTTTTGTCATTTCGCCCGTTTACTTTGAATATAATTCAAATTATATTCACTACCTTTGTACGGTTTTTTGGAAAACCGAAGCAAAAAGAGAAAATAAAAACTACAACAATAATGAAAAAATTTATTCTTTCAATCCTTGCTATGGCGTTTGCCGTATCGGCATTTGCGCAGTCGGGTAAGGTTTCATTTTCACTTATCGACTCGCAGAGCAAGCAGGGCGTAATGGGTGCTGTGGTTGAGATATACCCTACAGCAATGCCCGACAACAAAAAGTACTACACTTCGGGTGCTAACGGCTACGTGTCGATTCCAGGTCTTGCGTACGGCAACTACACTATGGTCGTGACCTTCATCGGTTACAATGACTTGACCAAGGAGTTCCGTCTCGGTGGCGCATCACTCTCGCTCGGCAAGATCACAATGACCGAGAGCACTCAGCGCATCGAGACCGTCGTAAAGACCGTCAAGGCGTTGCGTACATCGCAGAATGGCGATACCTTGAGTTATAGCGCAGGAGCCTTCAAGGTATCGAACGATGCCGACGTGGAGGGACTCTTGAAGAAGATGCCAGGTATCTCCATCACAAATGGCGAGGTCGAGGCGCAGGGTGAGACCATCAAGAAGATCTTTGTCGATGGCAAGGAGTTCTTTGGCGAGGATGTTAGCACTGCTATCAAGTCGTTGCCAGCCGAGGCAGTAGACCGCATCGAGGTATTTAATAAGTTGAGCGACCAGGCAGAGTTCTCGGGTATGGATGATGGCGAGGGCTACAAGGCAATCAACATCGTAACCAAGGAGGGAATGCGTCAGGGTCAGTTCGGTAAGATGTATGCTGGTGCTGGTTATGAGCCAGATTGGAAGAAGAACAACGCCGAGGATTTCGCCAAAGGTCACAAGTGGATTGTTGGTGGTAACATCAACTTCTTCCAGGGCGATGCTCGCGTATCGTTGATTGGATTGTTCAACAACGTAAACCAGCAGAACTTCTCGTTCGAGGATATCTTGGGCGTAAGTGGTCAGCAAGGCGGTGGCGGCGGTGGTCGCGGTCGTCGTGGTGCTGTAGGTCAATATATGGTGCGCCCACAGAGCGGTATTGCACTCGTTAACTCGATTGGTGCGAACTACTCGGATGAGTGGGGACGTCGCAAGGCGGTGAAGTTCCAGGGTTCGCTCTTCTTCAACCACACCGACACCGACAACAACTCTCGCACCGAGAAGTGGTACGAATCGCCAATGCCAATCGGTTATATGTATCAGCAGGGTGTGTCGAACACCATCAACTATAACGCACGTTTTAATGCACGTTTGGATTGGAAGATTTCGCGCAACACCTCGTTGATGTCGCGCACAGGATTCTCGTATCAGGGCAACAACCCAGAGTCTACAACCGAGGGTTACACCATTGGCGAGAACGAGTATGCCGAGGAGATTGGTGAGGACACTCCACACCAGGCTCTCTCCTACACCAACTCGTACAACTGGAGCAAGATGCAGGCGTTCAACTTCAATGAGTTCTTGATGTTCCGTGCTAAGTTGGGCAAGCCTGGACGTACACTCTCGATTAGCGGTCGTATCAGCTACCAGAACAACGAGCGTGACCAGCGCACTCGCGCAAATGACGCGAATGGTATCCCTTACACCGAGTCTAACTACCAGACCGAGCACGACAACTACTTCGGCGAGGGTAAGTCTTGGCAGGATATGCAGCAGAATGCGTTGCTCTACTCACCACTCTACCAGTTCATCAATCGTCCAAGCGAGGAGATTGCTACTCGCGTAAACGTAACCTACAACGAGCCTATCACACAGTATTCGCAGATTTCGTTGCAGTATCGTATGTGGTACGAGAAGGAGATTAACGACAAGAACACCTACTACACCGATGCTCAGTACGGCAACTTGGAGCGCAACGACAATATGTCGCAGGCATTCCAGAGTGGTTTCTGGACACATCGCGTAGGTCCAGGTTTCCGTTTTGCGAAGAATAAGAACAATGTGGTGTTGAACGCCTTCTATCAGCGTGACATCCTCGATGGTAATATTGTAGGAACTCAGGGCGACAAGATTAACAAGACCTACAACAAGTTCTCGTACTTCGGTATGGCGAACATCGCCTTCAACCGCGAGAACACACTCCGCATCTTCCTCCGTTCGTGGTCGGGCAACCCATCGGTTACGCAGTTGCAGAGCATCTTCGACGTGTCGAATCCGCAGTATATCAGCATTGGTAACAAGAACCTCGACCCATCGTTCACCCACAACTTGAGTATGCACTACAACCTCTCGAAGGTGGATAAGGGTGTGACCTTTATGTGGATGTTCAACGCGCAGTATCAACAGGACTACATCTCGGCTTCTACTTGGAACAACCCTAAGGGCTTCGACCTTCCAAAGGAGTTTGGCGATTTGATGATTCCTACCGACAAGGATGGCGAGGCATATCGTCCGAAGGAGGTTACTTCGTACGAGAATATGGATGGCTACTACTCGTTGCGTACTCACGTTTCTCTCGGTGTGCCGTTGTCATTTATGAAGTGTAACCTCAACCTCAAGGGAGGTGTGGTTTACAACCGCATTCCGTCGGCAATCTACGCTACGGGCGATGGCAACATCTTGCAGAATATGATTGACCACAAGTTCGACACCAACTACGCGAACAACATCGGCTACGATGCAGGTGTAACTCTCGGTAGTAACATCTCGGAGAATCTCGACTTCACCATTTCGTGGAACGGAACATACAACCAGGCGTGGAACACCATCGGTCAGACTGAGAAGAACGAGTACTTCAACCACTCGGTTAACGGAAACCTCAAGTGGACATTCCTCAAGCGTTTGACCTTGACCGCAGGTGTATCATATGTGCAGTACCTCGGTTTCACCGACAAGTATAACGAGGACTATGTACTCTGCAACCTCTACCTCGGTTGCAAGGTATTCAAGAACAAGCGCGGTGAGGTCCAGGTAGGTGTAAACGACCTCCTCAACCAGAACACAGCGTTTGCTCGTTCGACAGGTTCTGGATATGTTCAGAACGCTTGGAACAGTTGTATCGGACGTTACTTCTCGGTACAGTTCGTATACAACCTCCGCCACTTCGGCAAGAAGGGCTCGACCAAGATGTCGGACTACGACTACAGAGAGTCTTCGAGCTCGGTAGGTGTTAATCGTGGCACCTCGTCGGGCGGCTGGTACGGACCAAGACGATAGTTGAAAACGGAGAGTTGAGAGTTGAGAGATTTCTAAATAATTCTCAATCCTCAATTTTCAATTCTCAATTAAAACAAAAATAGCCAAGCAATTGCTTGGCTATTTTTGTTTGTTTCAGTCCACCTTACTCTGGTCTGTTCAGTTTAATCGAAACCTTCAGAGGCTTATCGGCGCCGACGTGGAAGTTCTCAACATAGAAGTTTGCTACAACCTCGTTGATTGACTTATCCATCTTAGACTGTACCTTGTCGTTTACGACATTGTTAATAGAGACATTCACATACGAGAATGGCGGAATGTACAAATTGCGCCAGTATGCACAATTCTCCGAGCCAGGAGCCTTGGTCAAGCGAACTGGAATGCTCGACACATTGTGCAAGATGAAGCCAACGCCTTTACCTGTCCAACGAACATTCTTAACGCGAACACACGCCTCAAAGAGTGGCTTGAGCTCCTGCTCACGACCATAGACCATATCCTCAGCATAAATTGCAGTACGACGAGCATCCATCGCCTCGCGAACGCTCGCCTCAGTCTTCTCCTTAGCGAAAACGAGAGTAACCACGCGGTGCTGACCGTGGAGGTAGTCAATCTTGGTAACAAAAGGTGCGTGGGTATCAGAGCAACCCATAATAGCGAGGTTATGCTTCAAGCACCACTCGTGGGCCTCAGGGCTGTAGCCGGTCTCAGCGTTGTAAACCTCAATCGCATCATACATTCCCTTCTTGATGAGCTTCTTGTGGATTGGTTGCATAACTGTTTCGTTCGGAGCGTGCTTGTGCCAGTTAGGGTGATTCCACATAGTGAACGCGCCCTGATTGCGAGCCTCCTTCAAACCCGCCTCGGTAGCCAATGCGTTGTCGTGGTTGAACGCCTCTGCTGCAGCGCAGAACGCCTCGTTATCCTTGATAAAGAGCGCATTGCAGTGTCCCGAAGGTACACCGCGCGAGAGCTCACCGCCGTGGATAACAATCAGACTCTTGTTTGTCGCCTGCTTCGCAAGTTTGTACGAAGTGTTGCGGTCGCACTTATCCGAAAGGATACCCTTGTTCTTCCATTTTTGTGAGCGAGTGTCGATGTGGTCGGTGATAGCCAACACGTCGAGTCCCTCCCAAATAGCCTCCTGCACACGCGCTGTAGGCCAAACTGTTCCGTCGGAGAACATTGTGTGAACGTGGAAATCGCCCTTCAAAGTGCGATAGCCTTCGATGTTAGGAATCACAATCTTGTTAGGCGTAGATGCCGATACCGATGCCGACAACAAAAGGAGCAGAAATAGATAGGTTAATTTCTTCATAATAGATAAATTTTATTGTTGGTTATTTGCAAAATTAGCACATTTTCAGCAAAAAGACAAATCAATTTTGCCTCCGTCGATTCGCCACTACCGCCGCCACGCCATATATCGCAACCAAAACCCACAATGTCGTAAGTTCCGATGCAATGTCGGCAAGCGATGCTCCCCTCGACTGCACCGCTATCCACGCCTCGACCGCCGAAGAACTTGGCACCGCCTTACCTATTATATATAGCCACTCGGGAAATGCTTGGGGCGGAAGCGACACTCCGCTGACCAACAGGAAAGGGATAGACAACCACAACAACCACACAATCGAACTCTCGCGACGGCGGAACAATGCGCCGAGCGTCTGCGCCAAGAATATCACCGCCAAGAGATATGGCGCAACCACCGCCACACATCGCCACCAAGGCGCACGCATCGGATAGTTGAACAACGAGTAGTGCACCGTTAGCATAAAGCCCAACGTAAGGGTATAGATGGCGAGGTAGGTGATAGTTTGACCAATGGTTATCGCAATGGGCGAGCGCGACGGATAGCGTTCGCCTCGTTCGCGTCGCGTTGCCGAAACCATTCCCACACCTATCAAGGCGGTCTGCTGAACAATCAGCAGAATTATCGCCGGCATAACGAAGATGCCATACCCAAGCGAAGAGTTAAAGAGGTTGTGTTGTTCGTAAATTACGGACGGAGAGAACGCGCCATTGCGTTGTGCGATAATCTCCTCATTCTGTTGCTGAATCGCAGCCACTGCACCCTCAACCACCTCGCGGTATGCCAGAAAGTAGCTCGCATCACCAAGTATCGCCACTCTGCCCTGCCGCCCTGCCAATATATCCTCCTCGAGGTTGGGCGACAACGCCACCACACCCCACACCTTGCGCTCCGCAAGTAGTTGCTCCGCCTCCACCATATCGGCAACTTCGTGCGCCACACGCACCTTTGGCGAGGCATCAATGGCGCGAACTAACGCTCTACTCTCTGCACCCTGCTCGCCCCCAATGACTGCGATAGGCACCTCTATCAGTACCTCACCGCCATAGCCCAACGAGTAGGCGATGCCATAGATAAAGAGGGCAAATATCATAATCAATGCCACCCCTTCGTCGTGCCAAACGGCTCGCCACTCCGACGCGATAATTGAGGATTGAAAATTGAGAATTGAGAATTTATTTTTTCCGCTCATAATTTTCGCCAATACTTTCGATTTACCAATACCTTTTTCAGACGGCCAAAAAGCAATAATGGCAACAGGCAAAAGAGCAGCATTGCCGCCACCTTCGGCATCGAGAACCACCACGCCGAACCTCGCACCGCCTGGTCGATGTAGAGTTCCATAAAGTAGGTATAGGGGAACAACATCGTGAGGGGTTGCACCCACCCTATCATCGCCATCGTCGGAAATGTCACGCCCGAGAATGTGAACGCCAGCACCGAATAACCGCCTCCAAGCGACAGCGAAAGACGGAACGATGCTGTCAGCGCAACCACCATCAATGCCACCGCCTGATAGGCAACAATCAACATCAACGTGCCAAGCGTCAGCGTCACCCACGACCCTTGCATCGGTGCGCCAAACACGCCGAAAATCAACGCCCCGACCACTACCGCCAACAGCCACAATGCGAGAGTTGTAGGCGCGAGTTTACCCATCAACGCCCCAACGAGCGAGCCATTTGCCGAGCGTAGCCACTCAACCGAGGTGGCGTAGCGCAACTCCGTACCTACGGCGTATATGGTCGAAAGCATTGAGGCAATAATGAGAATCATCGTCCAAAAGCAAGGCGCAACATAGTAAGCGTAGTTGAGCCAGGGATTGAAAAGCCCGTAAGTCGTAAAGGCAATCGGCATCGCCTGCGCCATAGCCTCCTCCTCGGTCGCACCCATCATCTCTGCACGTTGCAACGCCACCCCTACGCCAAACGAAGTGACTGCCGTCTGCACCGCCTTCGCAGAGAGCGACGAGGTCGAAATATTCGTTCCCGAGTCGTAGTAGACCACCACCGCACTCTCACCCGAAAGCAGTCGCTTGGCAAAGCCATCGGCAATCTCAACAATGCCCACAACCTTGCCAGAAAGCAATTGCTTCTGCGCTTCCGTCATATCGGCAGACTCCTCAACTAAAGCCGTTTGTGGCGTTGCGCGAATCATTTCCACCACTCTGCGCGAGAGGTAGCTCTCATCCTCGTCTACCACCGCAATGGGCAACGCTCCAACCACCTCCTGCGAGAAGAAAACTGCGAAAAAGAGTATCACCCCAAGTGGCAACCACACCAACACCGCGCGATACTCTCCACTCGAGGCAATGCGTGCTAATTCGCGCCTTGCCGCCGTCCACACTCCCGACCAAAATCGTTTTATGGTCATCGTCTTTGGGGGTTTTCCAGTTCGATAATCACGCTCATACCCTCGCGCAACGCCACCGAACCGAGAGGTCGCATCTTCACCTCGAAGGTGCGAATATCGAAGTCGCCTCGCGCCGAGGTGGCACTCTGCGTGGCATAGTCCGCCTCGGCTGAGATATAGACAACCTCGAAGCCCACCCTCTTGCCAAGCGCAGGTACCTCCGCCTCGAAATTGTCACCACAAGCGATTTGTGGCAACATAGTTTCGGGAATATTGAAGACCGCCTTTGCGGTATCGCTCTCGGCAATCGTCACAATGGGATAGCCACTGCCGACAATCTCTCCCTCATTCGCCACAACCGTCTCTACAACACCATCCACCCAGGCGCACACCACTCTATCCGCCAAGTATCGCTCAACCTCCTCGACCACACTCTGCGCCTGGCGCACCTGTGCCGCTGCCGCCTCCTTATCCTCGCGCGAAGCACCCTCCACCGCAAGCATATATTGCGACTTCGCCGCCCTCTCGGTTGCTCGCGCCGCAGCCAACGCTGCGTATGCCTCATCGCGCTTCTGCGCCGTCACTACACCCTCAGCATAGAGTCGTTGCACTCGCGCATAGGTCTGCTCGGCAAGGGTAACTCCAGCCTGCGCCTTGCGCCACATATCGCGTGCCGAGCGCACTATGGGTTTGCGCGTGCCAGCCTTTGCCTTGGCATCCAACGCCTTCGCACCACTCAGCATAGCCTCCACCTGCGCCAACTTGGCATCGAGTTCGGGCGTGGAGATTATGAACAAGGTGTCGCCCTTGCTCACCGAATCGCCCTCCTCAACAAATAGTCTATCGATGCGCCCAGCAATCTTCGACGATGCACGCAACGTCGTACACTCCACAAAGCCCTGCATCGCAACCCTATCGCTCCGTCCCCAGCGGTAGCCTATAAACACAATTATCGAAATCAGAAGAATCAACACGACTATAAGCGAGATATTTGTCTTTTTCATATTTTCACACGATTAAAAAACTGATTGCGCACTATTGCTATGAAGATAGCGCAGAAAGGCATCCGCCATACCCGAAGCCTCCAACAAACGCGCCAAACCAACATCTAATTCGTAAGCCATCTCCACGCGTTCCAACCTTGCACGCGAGAGATTCAGCACTGCATCCACCACGTCACTCTGCGTAGCCATACCCTCGCGGAAAGCATTGCGTTTTGCTCGCAGATACTCCTCGGCAAACCTTTCAGAACGCTCGACAGCCGAGAGAGAGGAGAGCGCCGACTGCACACGATTATAGAGGTTCTCAACCAGGAGTGCAACATCCTGCTCCGCCTTATGCTCAATTACCTCTGCCCTACGCAGTTGCAGTCGCGCCGCTGAAGTTTTATACTCGCGATTAAGACCGTCAAAAATCTTGAAATTCATCCCCACACCCACCGCCATTCGTGGTACTAACGACGAGAGTTGATGGTCGCAAAACACCGCGCTACCCATCGCCACAATCTCGGGGAAGAGGTCGGCTCGATGGAGTTGCAAATTGACACGCGCCAACTCTCGCACCCTCTCCACCTCGCGAAGTTGCGGATTGTGCAACGCAGCCATCGCCTTGAAGTACTCCAACGGCTCTATCTTCGGAAGGATAAACATCGGAGTTACAGGCAGATAGGCGCGTTCCTCCGACAACGATGTCTGCAGGGCGCGTTGTGCCGTTTCGAGTTGCAGTCGCGCACGTTGAAGGTCGCGCTCCGCCTCCGCAAGTCGGTACTCGGCATAGAGTCTTTCGCTCTCCACCGCCATACCCTCCTTCTCGAGCAGAGCCACATCGTGCAGATGTTGTCCGACCACCGAGATCGCCTCCTTGCGGATGGCAACACCTCGGCGCGCCAATTCAACACCGAAATAGCGTTCGACCACCTCAACAACGAGCGCACCGCGCACCTGACGAGATTGCTCCTGCGTGCGTTGCTCGTTGATTTTCGCAGCCTTGTTCGCGCTCCAAATCTTACCGCCCGCAAAGATTGGCATCACCACATCACCGCCCAGAAATGCGGTGTTGCGACGTTGGAGAGTGTACGCCAAATCCAAGCCCAACATCCCCAGTCCCTCGCCCAAAATAGGCGAAAGGGACGAGAGCATCGGGTTAAAATCTATCTTGATATCCTTGCTAAGATGGGTATACGCGCCCTTGAGCGAGACCTTCGGCATAAACAAGCCAATGGCAGCCTGACGCTCGCGATGGGCAGCACGCTCGGCATACTGGGAGGCCGCAACGGAAGGATTATGCTCCAACGCAATGGTCAGTGCATCGTCGAAGGTGAGTGTGGCGGTCTGCGCAGTCGCTCCGAAAACGAAAGAGATAAAAAATAGCGTAAGAAATTGTTTCATCGCATTGTTGCTTTTCCACCCACAAAAGCAACAATCGTGCAAGGCATAAAAGAAGTGGCGGTTCCAACGAAACCGCCACTCCAAAAAACATACGACTCAGCTACTCGTTTGCAGCCGCCTCGCGAGCCTTCATCACCTTGTGTGCCTCGCGCGAAATCTTCTCGTCTACGCGGTAGAGTTTCATCACCTGCAAAGGCTCGATAACATCCGCAAATAACAACAAGTAGCGTTGCTTGAGAGAAGAGGTGAAAATATCGTTAGCCAGACGTGCCGACACTACGAGCAGAGCATTCTCGTTGGTGATCTGATCCTTCTTCATTCGCGCCTCCTTGTTTGCGCCCGTAACGCGCTGGATTTCGCCACGATAACGACGATATACGGGTTCAAACTTCTGCATCTGCTCATCACTCAGTTGCAACTCTGTCTTGAGCAATTCCAAACGCGTCAGCATCAACTGTTCACGCTTTGCCTTTGCAGCCGCCTTCTGCTCCTCCGTAACTTGCGGTTTATTCTGCGCAAATACATCCTGCGCAAACATTGTAGCAAGTGCTACCAATACAACAAAAATCTTCTTCATAACCCTCCCTATTTTAATCATTTATAATGCACTTTGATCTTCAATATAGTAATTTACATCCAATGCCCATTCGTCAACAACCTCATCTGGCGCAACCTGCAACTCGGCAATCAACTCCTCCATTGGCGACAACGGCTTGGAGTGCATATCGTGGTACTTCACAAAGCCCACAACGCCAATCACCACAACCGCCACCGCAGCTACTGCCGTAGCCCAACGCCACTGCACCTTGTGCGGATGTTGTTCTGTAGGATGAGCCGCTTCGCGTACCGCCATCTTTGCACGATACTTAGCCTGCTCAATCGCCCCCTCTGTAAGCCTGTAAGGCATCTTTTTCATCTCGTTCATACGCATTCTTCTATTTCAATAACCCTAACCTGTTGCTTTATCTTTTGTACCGCGTAGTGGTAGTTTGTCTTGAGCGTCGAAACGCTCTGCCCCGTTGCTTGCGAAATCTGCTCGAACGACAACTCGTCGTAGTAGCGCATATTAAAGACGAGTCGTTGCTTTGTTGGCAGTGCGAGAATCGCCTTTTGCAGTCGCACCACTATCTCATCTGCCGATGGGTCTATCTCCTGCTCGAAGGTGGCGAGCAAATTGCATCGCGCCGAATCGAGGGTGGAGAAGATACCCCTCTTGTGCTTTCGCAACGCAGTGATTGCCAGATTCGTAGCAATCTTGTACAACCACGCAGTCAAAGAACTCTCAGTATCGCCCTTGAAGCTATCTATCGAAAGATAGGCACGCGCAAAGGTCTCTTGCATAACATCCTCAGCCTCTTCGTGTTGGACAACAATGCGGCGGATATGCCAATAGAGCCTATCTCCATATTGCTCAATCAGCAGATCGAATGCCTCTACCGCATTGCTCCTCAGTTGAGCAATCAATGTTGTTGCGTTCTTCATTCTTGCGAGTTCACTTATTAAGATAGCAGTTTTGGCAAAAGGTTAAATCGCTTTTCACAAATTTAGCACTTTTTGGCGATTAATGCATTGTTTTCCAACAAAAATTCGTAAATTTGCCCCGATTATAAACTGCGTTTATAAGAATTTTCATTCCAAACAAATAATTAACTAAATCTTAACCTATGAAAAATTTTACAAAAATTTTCCTGGCAGTTGTTGCTTTGTTCGCGTACGCGTGCGTGACAGACACAACTGAGGATCTCGGCGTGAAGCTCGGAGGTCAGACCGAGATTACCCTTTCGCTCGAGGAGTCGCGTACTCAGCTCGGCGCAAAGGCTGAGGGCGTTTACCCTCTCCTTTGGAGCGAGGGTGATGCAATCTCGGTAAATGGCGTTGCTTCGACTGCATTGACTGCACAGCAGGCAGGTGCTTCGGCTGCAACATTTACTATTGACGGCACTGTATCTGCACCTTACTGCATCGCCTACCCTGCTGCTCCTGCTGGTCAGGTGCTCTTCGCAGAGAACCAGACACACGTTGGCAACGGCACTTTCGGCAATGGTGTTTCGACAATGTATGCCTACGGCTCAGCTGAGGGAGTACAGCTCAACCACCTCACAGGCGTGTTGAAGATTGGCGTTACAGGTGCTGACAAGTTGACCTTCGCGCAGATTTCGACTGCAGACCGCGCACCTATCGCTGGTGCTTTCGCACTCAACTTCGAGAGCGGTGAGTTGGAGGCTACTGCAACCGCAAGCTCGGTTATCAACTACTCGTTCGGCGAGGGCGTTCAGCTTTCGGGCGACGCTACTTACATCCACGTTGCAGTTCCTGCAGGTGTGTACGACGAGCTCTACGTTACTTTGTACGACGTTAATGGCGGTGTTATGTACGCTACTGTTAAGGCTGGCGAGTCGAAGCCTTTGGCTGTAGGTACTGTACGCGAGTTCTCTGATCCTATCGTTTACACTGCAAACTCGAATGTATTTGTAGTGCGCGACGCAGCTTCGTTGAAGGCATTTGCTGAGGCTGTTAATGAGGCTAACTCGTTCTACACTCAGGATGTTTTGATGGTCGCTGACGTTGATATGACCGGCGAGGAGTGGACTTCACTCAACTGGGATTCGGCACGTATGAACACCGATGGCGACGTTGCATTGCTCGCAACTTTCCACGGTAACGGCTACGCTATCAAGGGTTTGACTGCTCCGTTGTTCGACACCTTGACTGCAAACGTTAAGGGCTTGCACCTTCGCGATGTAAACATCAACGAGACCGTTCGTCCGAACGTTGGTGCATTGGCTCGTTGGGCTACTGCTCGTACTCTCACCGAGAAGGATACTCGTATGGATACCTTGGCTACTACAAGCCAGATTGCTAAGCCAACCATCTCGCACTGCTCGGCTAAGGGTGAGTTGAAGGTTGATTGTAAGGAGTTCACCTACGATGCAAATCGCTACAAGCCAGCTTACGCTCCATTCTCGATTGGTGGTCTTATCGCAGTAAACTACAGCTGCGACGTTATGGACTGCGTGAACGAGATTAATATGGATATCGACCAGATTGTTGCAGACGGCAACACAACAACTCTCCACCCTTGGATTGGTGGTGTTGTAGGTTACTCGGAGCTTCTCCTCGAGACCAAGCTCGGCACACACAACACTGTAGTTCCTAACTACTACCGCCTCGAGAATAAGGGTAACATCGACTACTTCGACCCATACACAGAGTTCTCTACTTCGAAGTACTCGAAGACTGAGGTTGCTCTCGGTGGTGTTATCGGTGCAAACTCAAACGTTAGCTACGAGGGTTCTATTCACGACCTCGTAAACCGCGGTACAATCAACATCTCGGGTGGACTTGGTAACAACTCATACATCGGTGGATGTATCGGTCGTCCGGCGAGCGGTGATGGTAAGAACTTCTACAACTATGGTAAGATTACCGCTAAGGATCTTAAGGCTCGCTACCTCGTTATTGGTGGTGTATTCGGCTGGATGGCATCTGTAAAGCATAGTATGTGGGAGAACGCTCACAACTATGGTGCTATTGAGGTTAAGAACGTCAACTTCTTCCAGACTTGTATTGGTGGTACAATTGGTGGTGCAATGTCGGATAGCAAATACGAGCTCACAAACCACATCTCAAACTCTAGCAACAATGCCCCTATCACCATCTCTGAGGCAACCCAGTTGCCTGGTCACACAAGCACTGCATATTTCCGTGTAGGCGGTTTCTCAGCTTGGGTACAGCACAATATGACAAATTGCCACAACAACAAGGAGGGTAAGATTACCATCGATGCAGACCTCTTCAACGCACACAAGGATACTCACAACCACAGCATTGGTGGTTTGGTTGGTTACAAGACCGTATGGTACAACAACAACTGTTCGAACAACGCAGACCTCGACTTGGATCTCACCGTTACCACAAATGATACCTGGACTGCATACGATCAGATTTGCTTGTGCGTAGGTGGTTTGTTCGGTTGGAAGGGTGACCGCATCGGTAACAACTGCGTAAACAATGGTAACATCTCTATCGGCTGTACAAGCCCTGGTCGCCTCGTCTTGGGAGGTATCAGCGGTCGTGCTAACACAGACTCAAGTGGCTCTTGGTCTGACTTGGTTTGGAGCGACTGTACAAACAATGGTAACATCACTATCAAGGAGGGAACAACTTTCAATCACCAGAGCGAGATTGGTGGTGTGTTCGGTTACTTGCAGTCGTCTACAGAGAATATGACCAACAACGGTAATATCACCCTTTGTAAGAACTACCCTATCTACTACGAGAGTTGTTTGGGTGGTGTTTATGGTCGCGTTGCAGCATTCAAGAATACCAACACGAATATCGTAAACAAGGGTAATCTCGACTTCTCGTCTATCAAGTACACCGCAGTTGCATACATCGGTGGTTGTATCGGTTATGCTAAGGAGATGGCGGATAATATGTCATACCCTAAGGTTGACGGAATCCATAACTACGGATCTCTCAGCATCGGTGGTACTCGTCCTGCACGTACAGCATACAAGGATACCCTCACTGCAGGTGCTACAATCGCGATTGGTAACATCGGTGGTTTCCTCGGTGGTATTCTCAACGACGCAAACGTTCACGAGGGTGCGGACATCACCATTAACTTCACATCGATGACCAGCTTCACTCCTAAGAATGCTACATCGGCTGATAAGGGTAATGTTCAGGTTGGTACTATTGCCTATGGAATGAAGGACTACGCTACAAAGTGTGTTAACCACGGTAACATAACCGTAAATGGTGTAATCGGTGGTACTCTCTATATGGGTATGTTCGGTGGTCCATACAACTACTCACGTATCAACTGCGTGAACTATGGCGACATCACCATCAACGCAAACATTAAGACAAACTGCTTCCCATCGCACTTCTGCTACGATGGTGCTGCAAATACTACTTGGCAGGATTGCCACAACCACGGTGACATCATCCTCGGTAGCAAGGCAGTTATTGCAAACCAGTATCGTTGCGGTATGTTCTACTCGAAGTTGGAGACTGCAAGCAAGACCAACGTCCTCGACAACTGTACAAACTCGGGTAACCACATCATCGAGAAGGGTGCTACCATTAAGACTGAGGCTCGTATCGGAGGTTTGATTGGTTGCCACTTGCGTGGTGTAGCTCTCTTCCGCAACAACGTAATCAACACTGGTAACATCACATTCTCGGGTAATGCAACTCGTAACTTGTGGGACAAGCCGCTTTGCTTGGGTGGTCTTATCGGTAACTCGGCATCTAATGGATCAGACAATGCAAATACCGCAGGTTATGCTATCGCAGCAGATGCTACTATCGGCAACATTAAGTACGCAGCAGGTAGCTGGACTGGCGTTGTGAAGAACTCGGGTAAGATTACCTTCGACGGTGAGGCAACAATGGGTGTTGCAATCGGTGGTATCATCGGTTTCTCGAGCACATTCCACTCTACCAATCCATTCCCAACCGGTACTACACTCATCAACGAGGGCGACATCGTTTGCACAGGTAAGTACACACTCACAAGCCGTACAACCACAACCGATGAAACTCCAAAGACTTGCTACAATGGTATCGGTGGTATCCTCGGATACACCTCTGTAGAGGCACGCGTAGTAGACAACGCTAAGGTATTCTGCAACATTCAGGCTGTGGACTATCCAAGCGCAGGTATGATTATGGGTAACAACCGCACCGACGCTGTGAAGGCTACAAACGCACACTGCGGTGGCTCAATCGCCAAGACAACAGAGATGATTGAGGACTCGGAGGGTACTTTGGTTAATGGTCCTAAGTTCGTAACTCTTGACTCG
>JAZQWU010000113.1:0-8000 GCA_045632505.1 Alistipes sp.
AACGAGGCGTGGCTCGTGTACGATAGTGCCGTGAATCTTGCTGGTGCGACGGTCGAAATCCAACACGCGCTCACCGTGCCAAGTGTGAATTGGACGTGGCTTACCATCGAGGTCTGGACGGAGGTAATCGTACAACTTGTAGGTGTACGAACCGATTGTCAACGAACCAATCTCAAGGATAACCTGGTTACGACCCGACGAGTGGATAGTACCAGCTGGGAGCATTACCTGCAAACCTGGCTTCGACTCCTCGTAGTTCACATACTTCATATAGTCAACCTCCTTGTACTCCTTGTCAGCAGCCTTGATGTCCTTGATGAACTGATCCTTGTCTGCATCGTCGTTGAAACCGATGAAGGTCTTTGCGCCGTGACCAGTAACAACTACGTAGTAGCTCTCGTCCTGACGACCAAGCTCACCGAAGTTTTCCTGGTTGTACTGAGCACCCGAGTGACACTGGATTGACATATTACCTGTTGAGTGGTATGTGTCGTCGTAGTTGAAACGTACTGGGAAGTACAAACCGAACTTCTTGATAGACTCAGCACCACACATTGCAACGCCATCGTGCTGTACGAACGAGTTGAATGGGAACTCCAACTTCTCGCCATCAGCCTCAATAACGATACTTACCTCCATTGGGATGAGGTCGAATACCCAAGCACAGTTACGCATCTCCTTTGGAAGGTTACGCAACTTCTTAACGTACGAACCACCCCATACGCCCTCCAAATAAACTGGCTTACAGCGGAATGGGTACTTAACCATAGTCTCGAGGATATCGTTCAATGCCTCAACTGGCATCAACTGCATAGCGTCGAGGTTGTCGTTACCAACATACCAGTCAATCTCGCGCTTCGAGAGCAACTCGCCACGCAATGTTACTGCCATCTCGAAATCGAAGTAGTAGCAACGACGGATAATCTGGTTTGTAGGCTGTGGCTTCGACTGACCGAGGTTGATGTAAGCACCGCGACGGATACGGAGGATAGACTCCTTTGGAGTAACATCGAAGAAGAACTTCGAATCGTAGAGCGAACGCAACTCCTCAACGAGAACACCAGCACCGTAAACGATAACTACCTTGCCCTGCTCTGCTGTAGCCTTCCACTCAGCAACCTGATGCTTGTATGCCTCCAACTTCTCAGCGTCGAATACGCCCTTGTAACCACCGTGGTAGATACGACCATAGAGAAGGGTAGGGTCCTTCTCGCGATCCCAGCACAACTGTGGATCAATCATTGCGTTGATCTCCTCCTCGCTCTTCAATACCTGAGCGAAGTCGTAGTGTACAGTCTCTACGCCACGAAGACGCAACTGCTGAGTGAGAAGATTCAACAACTTCGAGAAGTCGGTAGTGGTGTAACCCTCCCAACCGAGAACGATATTCTTGTTAGGCTCAGCCTTGATCTGTGCAGCCAAGTCAGTTGCAAGGCGAACTGCAGCCTTCAATGTGCCGACAGTTACTGCCGCCTTAGTCTTTGCTTCGAGTACCGGACGATTGACAGCGCGTGGGTCGTCAAACGGGTACGGATTGTACATAAAACTCATAATCTAAATCTATTTAAGTGTTAAAAAGTGAATTATCTAATATCGTGAAATTCGATGCCCATCATCTCGCAGAAGAGAGCCAACTCCTCGCGGTAGTCGCCATCGACAACTGCAAAGTGCTGAGTAGTACCAACCTTGAGAATCTGCTCAAACAACTGCTTCACTGGTACTGCAGGGCGGAAAATGGTGTGTGAGTATGTAGCAAGGATATGCTCTCCTGGTAACGACTCAACCATTGTGCAAACCATCTTGTACTTGCCGTCACACTCTACCAACTGAGCCATAGTCTTCCAACCCTCCGACATACGATACCAAGCGAATGGCGCACCTGCGTGCTTCCACTTGCTCTTTGCAAAACGTACGTCGCGAGCGATGATTACATTCTTCTGCCACTCTGGGTCGTTGTGGTCGTTTGGACCTGCGTGACCACCAGCAAATGTGCCGAACTCATTCTCGATGTGGAATGGTTCGATAAAGTTCACGTGCTTGCCCGAGAGCAACTTCAAGATATATGTCATAATACCTGCGCCCATATCTGCCTCTGGTACGAGTACTGAACTGTTCTCGTTAAACCAAGGGTGGTAGAAACCAGCACGAAGACCTACCAAGCGGAACATAGCGGTGTCGATATCGTTGAATACCATAATATCAACATCGTACTCCTTCGCCATATCCTTCAAACCGATAGATGCAGCAACCGAAGCCTCGAACTTGTCGTAAGCAACGTCGTCCATCATCTTGTAGTTAGTGGTCAACTCGTCGCAATAGCCCTTCAACTCCTCAGCTGGAATAGCCTCGATAGCGTTGCCGTAGTCCGAGTATGCGAGGAAGCGAATCTCTGGACCGAGCTTGGTGAACATATTGTATGGGTCCATATATGTAGACCACATAGCCTCGTTGTAAGCAGCCAACAAACCGAGTGTCGAGTTACGCAAGATAGCGCGAACGCGAGCCGCTGCGGCATACTTCTTAATCTGCTCGTTCACCTCGTCGCGTGAGCCCATCACAACCTTAACGTTCTTGCGAGGTACGCGTGAAATCGAGCCTGAAGCCTCCAACGAGCCTACCAATGTACCAGAGCAGAGATACTCGATGAAGTCATCCTCCTCCAAAGTGTCATAGAATGCCATCTTCTCCTTTGCTACGTTTGCAAAGATCATTGGAATCTCTGGCATATCGCGCAAGAAACGAATCCAAGCGAAGTCCTCCGACCAAGAGAGGAACTCTGCGATAACGAAGTCTACCTTCTCGTTGTAGAACATAGACATCGCCTTCTCAGCATCCTCGCGAGTGTAGACGATACCAGGGAACGAAAGGTCGAGGAACGACAACTTCTCCTGAATCTCCTTAATTGCAATCTCCTTACGGTCGCCGTATGTACCGTGCTCACAACCTACTCCGAGGTCCTTAAATCGAGGCGAGGCGATAAGCAACAAACCAGCTTTCGCCTTGCGTGTTTTTTGACTATTATTCATTGTTCTGAAGTTTTAAGATGTCACGTTTGTAGAAAATTTTACCACCCAAAATCATAATCAAGCCGCATACAGCCCAAATTGCTGCCAAGATGGTGAATCCGAGTGAGAGGCCTGACGACTCCTTGATGAGACCGAGAATGTATGGTGCCAATGCTCCAGTTCCGAAACCAATCATAATCATTACGCCCGAAGCCGAAGAGTGGAACTTAGTAGGGATAACGTCGTACAATACAACATAGGTGTTAGCATCGAAGAATGCACGAGCGAAACCGAAAAGGGCGAGTGCGCCAAAGACGATTGCCAACGAAGTCGAGTGTCCCATATAGTAGATGCAAGGTGCTGCTACGAGCAAACCAAGTCCCTGCATTGCAGTACGCCAAGCTGGCTTACCCTTTGCGCCTACGAAGTCCGACAACTTACCAGCGATAAGAACTCCGAAGAACGCTGCGAAGTGGGTATAGAACATCGAGTGCCAACCCGCCTCTGCCGAAGACATATTGAACGGAGCCTCTTGCAAGTATGTAGGCATCCAAGTCAAATAACCTGTCAATACGAAGATAAGACCTGCGAAACCGATTGTCACGGTTGCTGCGGTTGGAGTGCGGAAAATTACTGTGAATCCATCAACAAGGTCGCGTAAGAGATTAGACTTGCCCTTTGCGGCGCGCTCTGCTGCGATATCGCGCTTGTCCTTGAGGCGAATCATCATAATGATTGCGTGGATTACACCAACTGCACCGAATACGATAAATGCATACTGCCAACCCCAAATGTCGGCAATCTTACCAGCCAAGAAACCGCTGGCGATAACACCAATGTAGTATGCAGTCTGCACGATAGACATTGCTGTCGAACGTGTGTCGGTGTGATACTCCGAGAGCAATGCATTGTAGTTAGGACCGAACAATGCCTCGCCACCACCAGTAGCCACCGAACGAAGAATAATCAACGAGATGAGACCTGTAGCCCAACCAGTGAACATTGTAGCAACGCTCCAGAAGAGGATGCAGAGTGTGAGAATCCACTTACGGCTGTAGCGGTCGCCGATGATTCCTCCGAGTGGAACCAATATTGCGTAGAAGAGGTTGAATGCAGTTGCGATAAGTCCCATATCGCTATCGGTAAGTCCAAGTCCGTCACGAATCTGCGGAAGCACAACGTTGAACACCTGTCGGTCGGCCTGATTCAAGAAGTAGGCAACCCATATAAGGGCTGTTACCTCCCACTTCGAAGGAAGAAATCCTTGTTTTTTTGAAGTTAAAGTCATTTTTTAATTTTTTATTTTTAAATTTGTAATTGAATTAATAGTTTCTTTGGTACTCAGTGGTGCAAAATTAACAAATAAATTGGAAAGTAACAACAGTTTTTCTGAAAAATAGAATATGAAAAGTTTATTTAACGTTGATGTAAATCTGCATATCCCGATTTATAAGCAGTTGATATCGGAGATAGAACGTTTGATAGATAGCGGCGAGTTGCGAGAGGGCGATTGCCTCCCTTCTATGAATGAACTGTCGGCCGAACTTGACATCTCGAAAGAGACCGTTAAGAAGGTCTATTCGATATTGCGTGAGCGTGGTTTGATAGAGTCTATGCACGGTAAGGGCTTCTTTGTTACTGCTTGGCGCGAGACTCGTAAACTCCGAATCTTTATCTTGTTCGATAAGTTGAGTCAGTATAAGCAGACTCTCTACGACGCGTTCATCGATGGAATCGGCGATAGAGCAGAGGTGACACTTTACATCTACAACCAAGATATTAACACCTTTGAGGAGTTTATCGACCACGCACTCGATAAGTACGATTACTACCTCATCACACCTCATTTCCGCCTTGATTCAGTTGTTCAGGCGCAGGCAATGAGGGCGTTGAAGCGCATTCCTAATCGTAAACTCATCATCTTGGACAATTGGCCACGCTCGTTGCAGGGACACTATGGCGCGATTTACCAAGATATGTCGAATGACATCTACGAAGGTCTGCACAGCGCGTTGGACGATTTGCGCAAGTACGAAAAATTGAATGTCGTGATATTGCCGAATAGCCTTTATGGTTCGCTTATTATGGCGGGTGTGGAGCGATTCTGCAACGACAACGATATCAAGGTGGAGTTCAACTACGAGATAAATGCCGAGATGATGAAACGCGGAAATGTCTACCTAATGCTGAATGGTCAGCTCGGTCTTGGCTTGGTGGAGATTGCCCGAATGGCTAAGCAACAAGGTTTGGAGATAGGTAAGGATGTCGGCATCATCTCCTACAACGACTCCTACTTGAGCGAGATTATCCTTGGCGGATTGACCACGGTTTCTACCGATTTCGAGCAGATGGGTAACCTCGCAGCCCAAATGGTTTTGACGCACGATCTCCGCAAGGTGAAGTGCAATTTTGCGCTCAAGCGTCGTAATACATTCTAAAATAGCATAGTATGATAAGCGTTAAAGAGTGGGGTGTAGCACCCTCGGGCGAGCAGATTCTGCAATATGTTTTGACCAATACCAAAGGCACAGAGGTGCGCCTTACCAATGTCGGAGCTTCGATTTGCGGAGTGCGCTTTGCCGACCGCGATGGCAATATGGACGAGGTGCTACTTGGCTATGCCAATGGTGTAGACTATATTGGCGATACCGCTACTTGTGGCAAGACCGTAGGTCGCGTTGCCAACCGCATAAAACTCGGTCACTTGGAGGTTGAGGGTAAGACCTATCAACTCGAAATAAACAACCTCGCCAACCACCTTCACGGCGGTACGGGAGGATATGCTAACCTCGTGTGGCAGTCGCGCGTTGAGGGAGAGTGCGTGGTATTCACTCTGCATTCCCCAGATGGCGACCAGAACTATCCGAGTGCCGTAGATGTTGAGGTGCGCTACTCGTTGAGCGAAGATAACGAGCTGATTTTTACCTACGATGCCGATAGCGCCGGCACAACTCCGTTTATGCTCACAAACCACGCCTATTGGAATCTCTCGGGCGAGGCTTCGGGCGATATTCTCGACCACGAGTTGTTGCTCCACGCCTCAAAGTCGTTGGAGATGACCATCGACCACATCCCTACGGGGAAGATTCTCGACATCGTTGGTACACCGCTCGACTTCACTTCGTGGCGACGCTTTGGCGACGATATTGCAGCCGAGTATCAGATGATTGACAAGAAGGGCGGTTACGGTCACTTCTTCCCACGCGATGAGTGGCAGAAGGGAGAACTTAAGGATATTGGCGTTTTGCGCGACCAGAAGAGTGGCCGTGCGGTGCGATTCCTCTCAACGCAAGCGGGTTGTATGGTCTATACCGGCAATAAACTCTCGATAAATTGTCCAGAAACAATCTCGGGCGGTCGCTACGCCAACTATGCCGGTGTTGCAATCGAGTGTCAGGGCTATGTCGATGCGGTGAATAATCCTCACTTCCCATCCATTATGCTCCACAAGGGCGAGCACTACCACGAAAAGACTATCTATCAGTTGAGAGTTGAGAGTTGAGAGTTGAGAGTTGAGAACGGAAAGTGGAACCGACGCGGCGGAGCGAGAGCAGAGGGTGCTTGCACACTATGCCGAGCCGCAAGTAGGAAAAGCCTGCGAAGCAGGGTTAAAACTGAAAACTAATAAATAATAAAAAAGTAACAGCGATGCAATTGCATCGCTGTTTCCTTTAATTGTCAATTTTAGTATGTAAGTTCATCCTCCTCTGTGCCGAAACCTGGCAGAAGGGTGCTATTTCCGTAGCCGCCCTCGACGGTTACCTCGTGAATCTCAATCTCTGGAGCTGCGTAGCTCAAAATATATTTCTTCATAATGTCCAATTATTAAATTACAGGTGTAGCGTCGATTGCTGAGATATAACCGCAACCATCAGTTGTAGCAACCTCCTTAGTTACTGGTGCGCCATAGATGTACTCAATGTATGTTGCTTCGTCAATATCATTGTACTTTGGAGCCAAACCAATAGGGTCGCCATCGGTATTAAACTTCTCCTCCACCTCGCGTGCAATGCGACCACCGATATGGCTGTTGGTTGCTTTATTGGTGTCGCTGCGCTGTGTAGCAGTGATGAAACCGATGTTGATACCCTCGCAACCAGCAGCTACGATGTCGCAGTAGCAACGAGCATCCTTAATCTCCATTCCGCTATTCAATGCACCTACGATACCACCGATATGTGAGCCTGCCACGTCTGCGATAGTTGCGTTCTCCACGTTCAATCTACCTGTATTGATTACAGGTGCGGTAAGCTCAATCGAAGGGTTGTTTGTAGTACCAAAGTTACCGAGGATTCCACCTACGAATAACTTGGTACCAATAGAGAGAGATTTGTCTGTTGTACCTGCCGATACAACGCCTGAGTTGCTTACGTTGTTGAGTGCCAATACGCCTCGGTTGTGACGACCGATAAGACCGCCAATCGAGCCTCCACTAGCAACGCTACCGCTCCAAGTCACGTCACCAGCGTTGCTACAATCCTTGAACGCAGTCTCACCGCGTGAGTAACCAATGAAACCTCCAATGAAGTACTCGTTGCTTTTTTCACAATTTGCAACAATGCTAACATCCGCAGTAGCAGTGTTGTGGCAGTTAGTAAAGCTCATTGTTGCGATATTAGTGTTGTCACTGATAGATGAGCCTACGAATCCTCCAACGAACAAGTTGTTCCCTTTACACGAGTTTACGCTTATAGAGCCCGAGTTTGTCGAGTTGCTCATAATCAAATTCTTGTTATTTCGCAAGTAACCGCAGAATGCACCAGTTGCAACCAAATCTTCAAGTTTATCATTCAAGTAGATGTTACCGCTGTTGGTGATGTTGTTCGCCTTAACGGTATTCTTTACTGCGTTAGAAGATAGATATGTTACAAATCCGCTGTACATATTGAAGCCAAAGGCTCTTGTCTTAGGATCCAAAGTGATGTTACCGCTATTAGAGAAAGTTTCAACTGTAGACTCCATATTGGCAACCGTAGCAATAATCATAGCAGTCAG
>JAZQWU010000114.1:0-3268 GCA_045632505.1 Alistipes sp.
GGTGACCGACGAGTCGTGCTTCTTGAAGGAGTGCGGAGCAAAGTATAGCGGCCGTATCGCTCGCTACGCCTACGCAACACTGCTCTTTGGCGAGAACTTCGAGCTGGGCGACCGCGAGATGCTCTGCCGATTGTTCACTCCAGAGGAGATTTACAACTTCTACGTCTATAACTGTGCGCGTTGGGTTAACTATGCGCAGGGTCGTGGCAACGACCTTGTCGAGATGAAGCAGGGACATATGCGCGCACTCATCGAGGATATTCTCAACAAAGGAGACGAGGCTATCAAGGGTAAAAACCCTCACACCGCAAATGTTCGTTTCACACACGACTCGTACGTTGGACCACTCCTCTCGGCTATGGGATATGATGGTTGCGTACCTCAGTGCAGTGACGACCTCGAGGCGGCTGCTACATCGTACAATCACGGAAAGATTGTGCCTATGGCAGCAAACTTGCAGATTATCCTCTACCGCAACAAGGAGGGTAAGGTCTTCGTGCGTTCGCTCATCAACGAGAACGATGCGACACTTCCTATCAAGTGTAGCACCGCACCATTCTACCCTTGGAGCGACTTTTGCAAGTTTATGTACGACAACTTGAACCACTTCGACAAGGTACAGGAGCGCGTTCTTAAAAGTCGAGGTTTATAATGGCAGTAGAGAATAGTTCGGTGGAGTATATCACCGCCACACTGGAGTCGCAACGCAAGTTTTTCAATAGCGGGGCAACTCTCGACATAGAGTTCCGTAAGCAGATGTTGCAACGTCTGCTTGAGGCTATGGAGAAGTGGGAAAAACCACTCTCCGAGGCGTTGTGGCACGACCTCCACAAGTCGTACAAGGAGGCCTATATGACCGAATTGAGCATCGTCAAGGGCGAGATTCGCAACCATCTGAAGCACATCGCATCGTGGGCAGAGACCAAACGATGTGCCTCGCCGTTGAAGATGTTTCCGTCGCGCTCGAAGGTTATGAGCGAGCCACTCGGCAACACCCTTATCATCGCCCCCTGGAACTACCCCGTACAACTCCTGCTCAATCCGCTGGTGGGTGCTATCTCGGCTGGTTGCACCGCAATCTTGAAGCCATCGCCCTATGTGCCAAATGTGGCAATGGTGCTGGAGCAGATGATTGACGATACCTTCGACGATGAGTATATCGCTATCGTGCAGGGCAACCGTGATGTGAATAAAGCACTGCTTGCCGAACGTTTCGACCTTATTTTCTTTACGGGTAGCCCCGTACTCGGTCGAGAGGTTATGACTGCAGCAGCAAAAAACTTGACACCCGTAGTGCTTGAACTCGGTGGCAAGAGTCCTTGCATCGTGGACAAGGAGGCAGACATCAAAGTCGCTGCAAAACGCATCGCGTGGGGCAAGTCGCTCAATGCTGGCCAGACCTGCATTGCACCCGACTATCTGCTTGTGCATCAGGACATAAAGGAGGAGTTTGTCGAGGCACTCTACTCCGCATTCCGCTCATTGCTTGGTCGCAATGCGCAGAAGACAAAACACTATGTTCGCATCGTATCGGATAACGCATTCAACCGCTTGGTGGGCTACCTCAAGGATGGCACAGTCCGCTTTGGCAGTGGACACGACGCAGAGGATCGCTTTATCGAACCGACACTGCTGGACGATGTATCGCCCGAGGCTCCTGTTATGCAGGAGGAGATCTTCGGACCAATCTTCCCGTTGCTCACCTTTAGCGATACGGAGGAGGCGATAGCATTTGTCCGCAAACGCGAGAAACCACTGGCTCTCTACTACTTCGGTGACACCACGAAGGGCGAGGAGGTTTTGCGCCGCACCTCGTCGGGCGGAGCGTGCCTGAACGATGTTATAATGCACATCGCTAACGAAAATATCCCATTCGGAGGCGTTGGCAACTCGGGAATATCGGCATACCACGGCGAGGAGAGCTTCCGCGTATTCTCGCATCGCAAATCCGTAGTCACAACCACTACCCGCTACGACATCCCCTTCCGCTATATGCCTTATCGCCTATTCTCGCTGATAAAAAAGTTGATGTAGAGCAAAAAAATAACCTTTCCCAAACTTTGCAGGTAGCATTTTTGCAGAATAGTATTTCCACGCGGAAAGAGATTCTTCCTGCACAACAATTACAAATTAACCCTAAAAGGGCGAGAAAGAATATTTCTCGCCCACCCTTTTTCCTAAGACCAACACTTTATCGACAAGCTTAGCTCGGCAAACAAGCACGCAAGCATTGCCAATGGAGATATAAAACAAAAGCCACTCGAAAAGAGTGGCTTTGTTTGCGGATGCATCCGAGAATTCATACTTTTAGTTCGAGTTAGTCCAACTGTCACTAGCCTGATCGAAATACTTGTTGTCCACATAAAAAGTAGAAGCATTATCAGCCGTGTTTGTAAGCCAATAAGTGCTATACGTCTTCATATTTCCTGCCTCAGTCAACTCTTTATATACATCGAGCGTTATGGTCACAGTATAATAGTACGACATCACTCCTTTTCTACCTGGAACATCGATAATCGATGGACCCACAGACACAGGTATTGGCTCGACATTCTTAGTAGCATCAGGTGACAATGTTCTGTCGTAAGTCTCCATATTCAGCTCGAGAGGGAACATATCTTCTGTCATACCTACAGGCAACTTGATATCAACTTGCACCGGCTTCAGAATACTCTTCTCGACGACTTTAGGCGAACACACAACCTCCATTGTGAGTTTCTGTCGCAATGTATATCGAATCTGACGGTTCAAGTTTACATTATCTGTCTTCAGCGACACAATCTGCTGACGAATAATGTTATCCGGCTCATTGACAAATAGGGTAACTTCTCTGTATCCATCACTTGCATCATTCTGAGCCTTCACATATCTTGTTATGACATCACCACCGGTAATATTCTCAAAACTCACCAAGTCATTTTGTATTACCCCATAGTTAGCGGCGGTGTTGTCATAATAATTCGGGATATACTGATATCTAAGTGTTACAGCATCACCTGTCACCAAGGTAACATCAGTATGGTTTACCCAGAGACGTCCCTTATTGTCAGATATATCGGTCAGTTTAGAGGTGCTCGATGATCCGGAAATATTATTTCCGGCTGCTCCGGCAACCGCCTCCTCCAACGAACTATATCCCACATCATGTACTTTAGTGAGATTAAACTGGTACTTAAAGTTTCTAAGGATATTATAATACTTGATCGCAGTCTCTTTACCCTCGTTATCCTTTTCTTTATACACCAAGTCCATCTTATAGTAGTAGACC
>JAZQWU010000115.1:0-7874 GCA_045632505.1 Alistipes sp.
TCCTCAATCTCGATATATACAAATACGTTGTTCATACTCATAACTCAAAGCTATTAACCGAGCGTGTGGCCCGCGATAAGTTCAACCATAAGTGCCTCGATGTCAGCATCATCTGCTGTGAGAGCCTTAGCCTCCTTAGCTTGGAATACTACGTTCTCAATCTTCTTCACCTTTGTAGGCGAGCCTGAGAGTCCGAGCTGCTCGTAGTCAGGGTTCACGTCGGCAGCTGCAAACTCCACGATGTGGAGGTATGGGCGCTCCTCGATGAATGCCTTGCGTGCGTCGTCAGCAGTAGCGAGCTCCGATGTTGCAAGCGAGTACTTGAACTTCATCACGCGTTTAGCGTTGCGTGGACGGCACTCCTTAGCCGATGCGTTAACGGTGATAACTGCAGGAAGTGGCGAAACAACAACCTCAGCACCACGCTCCAAGCGACGCTTGATGGTGATCTCTGTGTCGTTGATATCTACAAGCTCCTCGGCATATGTCACCTGTGGCAAGTCGAGCTTCTCAGCCACCTGAGGGCCTACCTGAGCGGTATCGCCGTCGATAGCCTGACGACCAGCTACGATGATGTCGGGATTAATCTTGCGTAGTGCACAAGCGAGTGCATACGATGTTGCCAAAGTGTCGGAACCAGCAAACTCTCTACCTGAGAGCAAGTAGCCACCATCAGCACCGCGGAACATAGCCTCGCGGATGACGTCGGCAGCACGCTGTGGACCCATAGTGAGCACCTCTACACGGGCATTGCCGATGCGATCCTTCATCTGAAGAGCCATCTCGAGTGCGTTAAGATCCTCTGGGTTAAAGATTGCTGCAAGAGCGGCACGGTTTACCGTACCCTCCGGAGTCATAGCATCCTTGCCGACATTACGAGTGTCGGGCACCTGTTTTGCCATAACTACGATTTTTGTTACTTTTTCCATCACGTTATATTCTAATGTGTTTCTATTTTCTTCCTCCTGTGTTTGGTTTTTATCTCACCAAATCCTGCCAAAGATAGAGATTTTTGCCTAAAATACCATCACTTTCTCGATAATTTTTTCATATTTACCGCTCAACTAACAGATATTCAGTATAAATGCCTATCGTTTGCGTTTGTCTGTTTTGCTACTATTCGGTCAAATCGATGCCTATTCTGCGGTAACATTTCATAATGTTGTATGCCGCAATCTCGCTTCTAAAGTGCTTCACGTGGCGCTTGCCCTCCTCGATTAGCTTGTTGCGTAGCTGCTCGTCGCCACGTAGTCGCTCAATGGCGTCAACCATCTCGCCACAATCCTTTGCCGAGACATATATCGAGTGCTCACCACCTGCCTCCTCAAGACTCGAGCCACGCGCTGCAATGACAGGCACACCGACAGTAAGCGCTTCAAGAATCTCGACCGAGAAGCCCTCGAACTTCGATGGGTTGATGAATATCTCGGCTCCCTTGTAGAGTGCTGCGCGGTCGTTGAGTGTTACGTTGCGACGGAAATGTACACGATTCTCAAATCCGAGTACCTTGAGGCGGCGCTTAACGCGCTTAGTATAATTCGTCTGCTCGCCCACAACAACAAGGTGCACATCATCTGCAAGCTCGGCCATCGCCTCGACTATGAGTCCGAAGTTTTTGCGCTCGACCATATCGCCGATGTTGAGTATGTATCGCTCTGGGAGATCGTACTTCTTTCGTACAGATGCCACCTCCTCGTCGCTTATCTCTCTGCTATATAGCGGGTTACAACCCTCATACACCACGTCAATCTTCTCGTGCGACACTCCGAGTAGGTGTGCTATGTCGCGCCTTGTGGCCTCGCTTGCAGCGATGATTCTATCGGCACGATGGCACGCCGAACTGAGCTTGACGTACTCGATAACTCGCTCGAAGATATTGTAATACTTTGTGAATCTGAGAGATATGAGGTTGTGCACGCTCACCACGCTGCGTATTCCTTTGCGACGTAGGCCGTAGGGTAGTCTGCCCTCCAGGCCGTGGTAAAGCTCCACGTCGCCACGCTTGGCATCTTTGGTCATTCGGAACATCTGCCATAGCAGCGAGAGCTTGCGCCAAATTGTTCCATCTGGCTCCATCGACTCCACGTTTTGAAGGTTGTCGAGGGCGTCGTAGTCGCTCTGTGGCTGATGCTTTGGCGTGTACATTCTGAAGTACGCATTCTCGGGGCAGGCCTCGGCGAGTGCCTTGATTATAAAGCGGCCGTAGCTACCAACCTCACCTGTATCGGCGTTGGCACTTCGGGCATCGAAACCTATTGTATAGTTGTGCTTCATATCTTTGTACCTTAGTTTATATGCGTACGCTCGCGTGCGTAGCAAATGCAAATCTAAGAAAATTAATCGAAAACTGCAAATCTTTCGTTTCTCGGGCTCGAGGCTGACTCTTTTTCGATGTTGACAATCAGCGTTCTAGGCCCTTCTGAGGGGGATAATTAAAACTTTTTCAAAAAATATTAAAAATTTTTTAAAAAATACTTGGCAGATTGAAAAATAGTCCTTACCTTTGCAGCGAAGTTTTAAGGTTCATTTAGGTTAGTAGTTTTAGGTTGGGAGGCAATCGAAGGATTGCGGCGAGAGCTACAGCACCACAGTGTAGTGGTGTAGGTTTCGTTGCTAAAACCGTGTGACGGTGCTCGTCACAGGTTGAATTATCTTTCGATGAGCCTCGTTTTTTATTTTATTTAGTCCCATCTCCCCTTTTATTGTTCTAAAACACGCCTCTATATCCATTTCTCATCGCTTTTTAATGCTTGTCAGGTGCTGTTTTGCGCATAATTTACACATATACTTTGCATAATTATTCCAAAATCCTGCTAATTAATGCGTAAAAAATCTACGCGTATTTTGCTTTTTCGAAATATTTACTTAATTTTGCATTAATTATGCGGGGATTTTATCCCCTCATCTAACGGAAATTACACATATTTATATTTTTTAACAATTCTAAAACTATCGTACTATGAGGAAATTTTTTACTACCCTCAAGTCTGTTGTAGCTGCTACCGTTATAGCTGCTATGGCATTGGCGACGTCTTGTTCTTATGACGATACAGATCTTAGGAACGAGGTGAATAAGATCCAGGAGGATCTTACAGCTTTGACTGAGCGCGTTGCAGCTTTGGAGTCTAAGCTCCAGTCTGAGATCGACGCAGTTAAGGCTCTTGTTGACGGTCAGGTTGTAATCGTTGACGTTACTACTGATGCTGACGGCAATCAGACAATTAAGCTTTCTGACGGTAAGGAGATTACTGTTTTGAAGCCTACAGAGTGCACTTGCGAGCCAGCTGAGCCTTGCCAGTGTGATCCTCTTAAGTACCGTACAAACAATGACGGTGTATTGGAGGTTAGCGCTGACGGTGAGAACTGGGTTGCTATCAATGGCGTAACTGCTGAGAGTGTTGTTGCAAACGTAGTTGTTGAGAACGGTATTGCAACTATCACTTTGGCTGATGGCACTGAGTTCACTACAGCTGTTGCTGAGCTCGTTGAGTTCGAGGCTGCTAAGTCTGCTCTCTACGTTAAGGTTGGTGAGGCTAAGTCTATCAACTTCGCTATCAACGACGCTGTTGAGGATATCAACGTTATGAACCAGCCTCTCGGTTGGAAGGCTTCTATCGAGGCTCCAACACGTGCCGTAGGTGGTATGGACTACGTTTTGAACATCACTGCACCTTCTAAGGAGTTCGCACAGTATGCTGACAAGTCTGGTAAGGTTGCTATCCACTTCAACACTGCTGCTGGTGCTTGTAAGGTAATGTCTATCGACGTTGAGTTGGCTTCTATCGACCTCCAGGTTGACAAGGCTGGTAACATCACTATCACTTCTACTGTAGTTGATGAGTACGACTATACTGACTGGTATGGTGAGACTGAGCACATCGTAGAGTTCAACAATTTCTACCTCGCTGTATTTGATCTCGATACTTACTATGAGATCAACGGTGACCTCGAGTCAGTTTACAACTCAAGCTGGGGCGAGTTCAACATTCCTGCTGCTGCTGGTTGGATCAACAACATCGTTACTAACATTGGTGACAACACTTATGAGGAGATGACTTATGTTGACGGTGTAAACGAGGAGTGGACTATCAACGCAACTGTTCAGAACGTTCTTAAGAACCTTGACTGGTACGGCCAGTTGCCATATGAGGGTAACTCATTTATGGTTTGCGTTATCCCTACTGACATCGACGCTAACGGCGCTCCAGTATGGTCTGAGACTATCGCTGTTCCTTTCAAGCAGCTTACTCTTTCTATCGAGGAGAACGTTGAGAACCGTGTATACAACAACGCTTACTTCAATGTAACTCTCCGTGGTGGTTCTGCATACTACCTCTACCCAGCTTCTAAGGCTGATGTTGATATGTACGTTTACGAGTACGGTTACTACGACTCAGTTGAGAATTACTTCTGGGGTATGTTGGAGTCATACTTGCAGTATCCTGATTGGTACTCATTCGGTTTCAAGATCGCTTCTGACGTAGTTGAGCCTAACATCGCTCTTAGCGACCTCTTGGCTTACACTTCAAGCTACTACTACTTCGAGACTAAGCCAGCTACTGAGTACTATATGTGTCTCTTCGTTGAGGAGGATGGTAAGACTGAGTACACTATCGAGGATCTTAAGTTCTACGAGTTCTCTACAGCTGACCTTACACTCGCTGAGACTCCATTCGAGGTAACTTACGAGATGGATGAGGATTGGTCACTCTACACTATCGGTGTTAACGTAACTGTTCCTGAGACTACTGCTACTGTTTACTCTCGTTGGTACGCTGAGGAGATGGAGGAGGCTGATTTGAAGGCTGACCTTATCGCTAACGGCTATGCACGTGAGCAGGGTGACTTCGAGGATGGTGGTTACACTTACTACCTCGGTACAAGCGTAGACGCTCCTGCTACTACTAAGTACTTGGGTCTCTTGGTTATCGACGCTCAGGGTAACTACACTTTGAAGCAGTTCGAGCTTAAGAGCAAGGATATCGTGATGAACGATGCTGAGTTCACTATCGAGAGCGTTGAGTTCACTCCAACTGCTGTTACTGTAACTCTTGCAGGTCTCGAGGGTCTCGAGGTTAAGAACTACAAGTACTACTTCATCTCTACAACTGGTGGTTCATACTATCAGAAGACTGAGGAGCAGTGCCAGGATATCGCTTACAGCTCTGACTGGTTGTACAAGTCTACTACTGGTTATCCTATCATCATCACTTCTACTGCTGACTACAAGTACTCATTCTCTGATGGTACTTACAAGCTCGCTGTAGGTGTTGAGTTCGCTGACGGTTCATTCTCTAAGTGCGTTTACGGTGAGTACACTTACACTCAGCCTGCTGAGGAGTTGGCATCTGTTGTTGCTGCATACCAGGAGAACGATCCTAACTACTACGCTTTGACTCTTACAACAGCTGCTGGTGATGTTATCACTACAACTGCTGGTAACGGTGGTGTAAACTACCTCAACGAGGGTGTTTGGGACTACCAGCTCTACTACAGCTCAGGTTACGCTCTTGGTAACACTTATATGAACGGTACTACTTGGGTTAGCGACATCAAGATCACTGTTGCTTATGTTGACGGTAAGTATGACTTGACAGTTAACTCTTCAGTAGGTAAGTACCACTACTACGGTGACATCGAGGGTCTCGTAGTTCCTGGTTCCGAGGGTGGCGATGATTCAGGTGATGAGCCAGAGATGCCTAACTTCACTTTCACAGCAGCAACTGTTTGCTGGTGGAGCAACTGGGCAGACTTCCAGATTCTCTTCTCTAACGAGGATGGTATCGAGTTGACTTGTAACTTCTGGAACTGTTCTGATGATAACTACTTGGCAGAGGGTACTTACTGGGTAGGTAACGGCGCAGGTATGGTTTACACAGAGTCTTACTCATTCATCGATCTTAACGACGGCGGTTCATTGCAGGATCTCCAGGGTGGTAAGGTTATCGTAGCTGAGGTTGATGGTCAGTATCAGTTCACATTCGAGGGTGTTTACTACGGTTCACTTAACGATATGGATAACCTCAAGCAGTTCAACGGTTCTTACGTAGGTAACGTAACTTCTTCAGTTTCTGGTGTTGCTGATATGGTTGTTCCTAGCCAGTATGTTGCTCCAGAGCCTCCAGCAGTTGGTGAGACTATCGAGTTGACTTGCTATGCGCACTATACTACATACGGTGGTGGTCAGGGTTATAGCGAGCACGAGATTGGCTTCCAGTTCGACGGTGATTACTCAGACTTGGTAATTGACTTCTACCAGACTGATTACTCAGCTATCGCTGCAGGTACCAAGACTCTTGGTGATGCTACATTGAATGACTACTACTGCAAGTACGGTGGTAAGGCATTGGATAAGTGTGTGATTGAGGTCTCAATCGCAGATGATGGTACTTACACATTCGATGGTTACTTCGAGTGCGAGGGTAACGCATACCACTTCACTTACTCTGTAGTTCTCTACGCATAATTTGCTGAGGAAGGTCGTTTGACCAAATAACTCTTCGGAGCTTCCCAATCGGGAGGCTCCGATTTTTTTTGTGTAGTTCTAAGAGTCGAAAGAGTTCTAAAGGGAACTCTGGGTTTTATAAGTGAAGAGGAGCAGCGCTGGTTTGTGGTGTAGATGTTTGTCCGGTGTCCTTATCAGTGAGCTTTATTCCCCTTTTATCCTCTTTTAGCCTCTTTTAGCCTCTTTTATCCTCTTGATTTGGCCTCTTAAATTTTCTTGCCTTAAAATTTGTTTTTCTCGTTAATATTTCGTAACTTTACACAAATTGCGCCATTGATAAATGGTGTTAATGTGCTACTAAAACCATCGGGTGTCGCCCGAGGTTGTTTAGTAGAACAGTGCGGGTCTACCTTTTATATATATACGCACGCGTGCGTGAGACTCTGGCGAGTGTATCAGAGGGAGGGTTGCCGTTGGCGCGAGAGTGGGAGAGGGTTATCACTTGACTTTCGGGCGATTACGAGTTGAGTGGAGCTCAGGGTTGAAAAAGGGTGTTGTAGAGAGTAATTCCAGACACCTTTTCGAAACGCTCCAAAAGTGCACTATTTCGGAAGTTGCTCATTTTCAAGGCCATTGTTGAGGACTGAAAATCGGGGTAAAATGCGTAAGGTACACTAAATCAGGCAAATAACGATTTTGATATAAATGCGCGATTATAACTTTTGAAACGAGATAAGAAATTTCTATCGGTTTTTCACAAGTTTTCAACAAAACAGTGCGAAAAAAGGGCTTATATATAGTGTATATCAAAAAAAATGCGTATCTTTGCGGGCAATTTCTCGCAAAAGGGAATTGAAATAGTTAACAAAAAATTAAAGGACAAAAAGTTTTAAAGATGCCAACTATTCAACAGTTAGTAAGAAACGGTCGAGTGAGCATGGTTGAGAAGAGTAAGTCACCAGCCCTCGCAGCGTGTCCTCAGCGCCGTGGAGTTTGTACTCGTGTGTACACTACAACTCCCAAGAAGCCTAACTCGGCTATGCGTAAGGTTGCACGTGTAAGATTGACTAATGGCAAGGAGGTCAACGCCTACATCCCAGGTGAGGGCCACAACTTGCAGGAGCACTCAATCGTGCTCGTTCGTGGTGGTCGTGTTAAGGACCTCCCAGGTGTTCGTTACCACCTCGTGCGTGGTGCCCTCGATTCAGCAGGTGTAGACGGTCGTCGTCAGCGTCGTTCTAAGTACGGTGCTAAGCGTCCAAAGGCAGGTAAGACTGCAGCACCAGCAAAGGGTAAGAAGTAAAAAAGAAATTTAGGAATTGTATTTAATTAATTAGCAAGTAACAATGAGAAAAGCTAAGCCAAGAAAGCGAATTCTACTTCCGGATCCTAAGTTCAACGATGTAGAGGTAACTCGTTTCGTGAACAA
>JAZQWU010000116.1:0-14316 GCA_045632505.1 Alistipes sp.
GATTACAACTTTAGCAGCCGAGGGTAAGGCTATGGGACACCACGAAGGAGTGGTGGTATTTGTGCCGATGACCGTGCCCGGCGATATCGTGGATGTGCAGATTACAAAACAACACCGTCGCTTTATGGAGGGCAGGGTAGTGAACTTTGTTCACAAGTCTGACAAGCGTTGCGAGCCAGTGTGCAAGCACTTTGGCGTTTGTGGCGGTTGCAAGTGGCAGAATCTCCCATATCAGACACAACTCGACTACAAGACACAGCAGGTGTGCGATCAACTCGTACGCATCGGCAAGCTCGAAATCCCAGAGGTGAAGCCTTGTCTCGGCTCGGAGCAGCAGCTCTACTACCGCAACAAGATTGAGTACACCTTTGCGGATCGTCGTTGGCTGACCTACGAGGAGATTGCCGAGCAGGGCGACATCGCACCGCAGCCAGCATTGGGATTCCATATTCCAAATATGTTCGACAAGATTCTCGACATCGAGGAGTGTCATCTTCAGGCATCACCATCGAATGAGATTCGCAACTTCTTGAAGAACTACTGCATCGAAAATGGCTACTCGTTCCACAATGCGAGAGCACACCAGGGTTTGATGCGCGGAATGATTCTCCGCACCGCATCTACGGGCGATATTATGCTTTCGGTAATCTTCAATGAGTACGACCAAGAGAAAATTACGGCGTTGTTGACTGCTGTAAATGAGGCATTTCCACAGATCACATCGACCATTTTCTTCGTGAACGAGAAGTGGAACGACTCGACTGGCGACTTGACTCCAATTTGCTTCTCGGGCAAGGATCATATTATGGAGGAGATGGAGGGCTTGCAGTTCAAGGTGGGTCCAAAGTCCTTCTACCAAACCAACTCGAAGCAGGCGTACGAACTCTACAAGGTGACACGCGAATTTGCCGAGTTGAAGGAAGATGACACACTCTATGACCTCTATACGGGAACAGGTACTATCGCAAACTTCTGTGCAAAGCGTTGCAAAAAGGTTGTGGGTATCGAGTATGTACCTGAGGCTATCGAAGACGCTAAGATTAACTCGCAGATTAACGGCATCGAGAATACAGTATTCTACGCTGGCGATATGAAGAAAGTGCTCAGCAACGACTTTATTGCAAAGAATGGTCGCCCAGACGTAATAATCCTTGACCCACCGCGTGCAGGTGTGGATGAACCAGTTATCGATGTGATTTTGAATGCTGCGCCTGAGCGTATCGTATATGTAAGTTGCAACCCTGCAACACAGGCACGCGACTTGGCGTTGATGAGTAAGATGTACCGCATTGTAGCGGTGCAGCCAGTAGATATGTTTCCTCATACCCACCACGTTGAGAATGTCGTAAAGCTTGAGAAGCGATGAAAAAGATGATGCTTTCACTGTTGGCATTTTGTTGTGCTGTAATCTCTTGCTCGACAAGTAATGGCGATAAGCCTTTTGAACCTTACTTGCAGATTCGCCCCGAGTCGATTACGTTTGGCGCAGAGGGTGGAGTAGAAGATGTGCAGGTGTTGGCAAATTTCGACTATGAGATAATCTCAAGCGTTGATTGGCTTTCGGTTGAGAAGGACAATAGTCGCGATTTTTGGATTAAGGTTAAGGCTGAGGCATCGAAAGTGACCGCCGAGCGCAAGGGCGAGATTATTATCTCGAGCAAACTTTACAATGTCGCAAAGATAATCAAGGTGTCGCAGAGAGCATACGTTCAACCGATTTTGACGAACGGTTGGGCGGAGATGCCAGCAAAGATGGATGGAGCAAATCTTGAGTACTGCTATCACGATAAGTTGCCGTCAAACAATAAGTTGCGCAACTATTCGTTCTGCTTCGACCGTGAGAAACACTGCGCTTTGTGGGTGGCATATCCGTTGCACGAGTGCTACACAGAGGGCGGTGGCAAGCGTACCAATGCTTGGAGTTATGACCCTTGCTGTGTGGATGATGCCTATGAGCCAAATTTGAAAAATGCCTACTATCCGCAGGGCGGTTCGTCGTATAGCCACTCGCGCGGTCATCAGTTGCCGTCCGCAGATCGTTTGGCCTCAAACGAGGATAACGCAACGACATTCTATTACACCAATATGACTCCACAGTTGCAGTCTCTCAATGGCGCAACGTGGGAGACGTTGGAGGGTGATTTGCGTAACAAGTGGATGTGCTCGGATACGCTCTATGTCGTTACGGGTGCGCACTTTGCACCAGGTTATGGCTACGCTTACGACAATAAAGGTGCAGGTAAGGCTTGCGCCGTTCCGACACACTATTACAAGGTGATTCTTCGCACGAAGTCAGGCAATAGTGGCAAATGGGTAGGCAACTGCTCAGCAAACGAACTCAAGTGCGTAGGCTTTTGGTTTGAGCATCAAGGTGGCGCAGCACGACAGACAATGTCGGTGGCAGAAATCGAAAAGAAAACGGGCTTGACATTCTTTACAAATATCAAGAATGCACCAAAGACGACATACAACGCATCGGAGTGGTAAAGTCGTAAGGTTGGCAAAATAAAAGATGGTATTCAACTTCGTGCTGAATACCATCTTTCTTATTACGTAGCTTTCGACTACTTAGTGTAGCGAGCCTTGATGTTGTCAGTTGCCTTCTTCAACAACTCAGCTGGGCAGCAGAGTGTGATACGAACATAGCGCTTACCCTCAGTACCGAAGATACCACCAGGAGTGAGGAATACGTCGCACTTCTCCATCACCTCATCCGAGAAGTCGTAGCAGTCGCCCTCGTAGTCAGCCGGAATCTCTGCCCAGATGAACAAACCTGCCTGATTTGGCTGGTAGGTACATCCGAGAGCATCGAGCAACTCGTTACCCTGCTTCTCGCGCTCACGATAGATTGCGTTCAACTCGGTGAACCAATCCTCGCCCAATGCAAGTGCAGTCTCGGCAGCCGCCTGAACAGGGTAGAACATACCCGAGTCCATATTCGACTTGAAGGTCAAGATTGAGTTAATCCACTCCTCCTTACCGATGATAACGCCCACGCGCCATCCAGCCATCGAGTGGCCCTTCGACAACGAGTTCATCTCCATTGCAACATCCTTTGCACCCTCAATCGAGAGGATCGACATTGGCTTGTCGTTGTTGCGGATGAACGAATATGGGTTATCGTGGATGATGAGGATGTTGTGCTTGCGACCGAATGCAACAATCTCCTCGAACAACTCGCGGGTTGGAGTCTGACCTGTTGGCATACCAGGGAAGTTTGCAAACATAATCTTCACGCCCTCTACGCCTGCAGCCTCGATAGCCGCGAAGTCAGGCTTGAAGCCATTCTCCTTGTTGAGCGAATATGGGAGCATCACGCCACCGGTCATTGTTACTGCGGCCTTGTAAGCAGCGTAACCAGGGTTTGGAACGAGCACCTTATCGCCAGGATTGATGAAGGTCTGGCAGATGTGCATAATTCCCTCCTTCGAGCCGATGAGTGGCAAAATCTCGGTGTTGAAATCAACCTTTACACCATACCACTTTGCGTACCAATCGGCAAAAGCCTTACGCAATACTGGCTCGCCCTTGAATGACATATACTTGTGAACGTCAGGACGGAGAGCCTCCTTCGACAAACGCTCTACAACCGATGGGTGTGGCGGAAGGTCAGGGCTTCCCATAGCCAACTTAATAATCTGACGACCAGTTGTCGCCTCAATCTCTGCAATCTCACGAAGACGGCGCGAGAAGTAGTACTCGCCGGTTCCGTCCATACGATGCGCACGCTCGATAGTAACCTTGCTCATAATCTATTTTATAGTAAATGAATTTCTTTGGCACAAAGATAGTAAAAAGTGGAGAGTTCTGAGTTGGGAGTTGAGAGATTTATTAACAAAAAATTAAAAAATGTTTTTTGTGATATTGAATGACAACGAATGGCAATCGCTCCATATGGTCGCTTAATGGCACTAAATAATATAATTTCAGAGTAGTTATTTGCGTTGTCGTTAAATGTTATTCGTTGTCATTAAGGGCATAGTCCGAATGTAATTGAATGTCGTAAATCAAAAAGTTTTCCGCTTTCCGTTTTCCGTTTTCCGTTTTTTCTTATCTTTGTGCCGTAAAGGTTAAGAAACTGATTTATGGAGTTTTTCAAGGAGTTTATATTCGGTGAGGGTATTGCACACTCGATATTTGTGTTGGCAATGGTGATTGCTGTGGGTACTACGCTCGCCAAAATTAAGGTCGGAGGCATCTCGCTCGGTGCTACGTGGATTCTCTTTGCGGGCATCGTGGCAAGCCATTTCGGTATGAATCTGCACGCTGAAACGCTCAACTTCGTGCGCGACTTCGGTTTGACTCTCTTTGTCTTCTCCATAGGTTTGCAGATTGGACCTTCGTTCTTCTCGTCACTCCGCCAGGGTGGTCTGCGACAGATGGGACTCTCGATTTTTACGATGTTGCTCGCTGCGGTGGTGGCGTATCTGCTGTTCCTTGCAACCAAAACTCCTCTCCAGACGATGGTGGGCGTAATGGATGGCGCGGTGGCGAACACCCCTGCGATGGGTGCAACGCAACAGACCTATCTCGACCTTACGGGCATTGATGACAAGTCTATTCCACTCAGCTTTGCAGTGGCTTATCCTATTGGCGTAGTGGCGGTTATACTCGCCTTTATGCTCTTGAAGAAGATTCTGCGCATCGACCTCGCGAAGGAGCGCGAGATTGTATCGCAACGCCTCGGTGGCAACAAGTTCGCGGCGAAATTCTCTATCGAGGTGACCAACAGACAGATGGACGGAAAGACAGTAGGCGAGATTCGCCAAATTATCTCGCGTCAGTTCGTGATTTCGCGCATTTCGCACGGCGACGGCAAGGCATTTATTGCCGACGCAACGAGTGAAATTCATTGCGGAGATAAGATTTTCGTTGTAAGTAGCACCGAGGACAAAGAGGCAATCCTGGCATTTCTCGGTCGCGAAATCGAGATGCTCGAGGAGGAGTGGGGCGAGTTCGAGGGTCAGCTTGTGTCGCGCCGCATCATCGTTACTCAACCGAAAATCAACGGTAAACGATTTGTCGACTTGCGCCTTCGTACCAAGTATGGCATCAATATCACTCGCGTGAATCGTGCTGGAGTAGATCTCATTCCGCACCAGGGTATGGAGTTGCAACTCGGTGATAAAGTGATGGTTGTAGGCTCGGAGGAGGCGATTAACGAGGTTGCGAAATTGCTCGGAAACTCGTTGCAGAAGCTCCGCGACCCACATATCTTCACGCTTTTCTTCGGTATTGCGTTGGGCGTGTTGGTTGGCTCGATTCCGCTTATCGATGCACCGCAGCCTATCAAACTCGGTTTGGCGGCAGGACCTATGTTGATGGCAATTATTATCGGTCGCTTTGGTACACACTGGCATCTAATTACCTACACCACGTTGAGCGCGAATCTGATGCTGCGCGAGGTGGGACTTGCGATATTCCTCGCCTCGGTGGGCTTGGCATCGGGAAATGGATTTGTAGATGCTGTGGTTGGCGGAGGCTATATTTGGCTCGTCTACGCGCTGATTATCGCCGTTGTGCCACTCGTTATCGTCGGCATTTATGCGCGTCTGCGTAGCAAGATGGACTTCTTTACAATTATGGGTATGTTGTCGGGGTCGATGACTAACCCAATTGCATTGAACTACGCGAACACACTAGCGGGCAGCGATATGCCCGCAATCAGCTACGCAACGGTATATCCATTGGCGATGTTCCTGCGTGTGATTATTGCGCAGGGTATGATTTTGATGTTCTTGTAGGGTAGACTACTTAATCTCGAAATTGAGCAACTCCGCACCGTTGAGCGACACCTCTATATTGTCGCCAATTTGCGGCGCGAATGGCTCGGTGGCTGCGATGTAGATAATATCGCCCATCTTCAAAGTGAGCAACTCTGAAGCCTTCGAGAGAGCCTTGTCGAGTGTTATTTTCAAGTCGTTCAATTTACACTCTTTCTGCGCGTTGCCTATCTTTATTTCGAGCGCACCTTCACCTAATATATCGGGCGCAATGACCTCTGATGATACGGCGATAGATTTGTCGAAACAATACGCCTCGTCGCAAGGGCGGCAGAGTGCGCAATTTCGTTCCATGATGTCTTGCGCGGTGAATGCGGTTGCCACACCTACGGCATCGTAGCATCGCGAAGCAAACTTCTCGTTCATACACTTTGCGAGGCGCGTTACGCGCAACATATAACCCATCGTGCACTCCATCTTCTGCGAGAACGACGGCATATAGAACGCATCATTATTGCGCAAAACCGACGAGTCGGAACGAACGGTCAAATATAAATCTTCGCCACTTACAAGGGCGTTATCTATGCAAATTATCTTCATCTATTTCAACGATTTAACAATGTCTGCCGCAACACGATGACTCGAGCCCTCGCCGCCCATCATCTTTTGGAGTTCGGCGAAATCTTCGAGCATCTTCGCACGCGCCAAGCCACCTTCCAAGATGGAACGCAACTCCTCGCTCACCGCCTCGACATCTATCTTATTTACAACTATTTCACGTACGCACTCGCGACCGAGATTGATATTCACGAGCGAGATATACGGAATTTTCAGTACAATAGGGCGCAACCACTCATAAATCTTCGGCACGTGATACAATACGATTTCTGGCGTATTCATCAATGCCGTTTCGAGAGTTGCCGTACCCGAAGTTACGATTGCCGCCTCGGCATAAATCAGCGCATCGTAAGTCCTGTTACACACAAACTTAACACCTGTGCCCGACAAAATCTTATCGTACATTTCGCGTTCAATCCACGGCACCGCAGCGACCACAAACTGATAATTCGAAAAGTTCTGCGAAATGGCAACCATATCCGCCAAGTTATCCTTAATCTCCGAGCGGCGGCTACCTGCCAACAATGCCACGATAGGGCGGTCGTCGAGGTTGTTCTCGCGCAAAAACTCCTCGCGCGAAGCCATCTGCAACTTGTATTGCGCAATCGAATCACACAACGGATTGCCGCAGAAAATCGGCTCAATGCCCTTCGAACGGAAGTACTCCGTTTCGAACGGGAAAATCGTATAGAGCCTATCAACATATCGGCGAATCTCCTTCACGCGCCACTCCTTCCAAGCCCACACCTTTGGAGCGATGTAGTAGTATACCTTTGTGCCGCGCTTTTTCGCCCATTTGGCAATACGCATATTGAAGCTCGGATAGTCAATAAGTATCACAACATCAGGATTGAAAGCCTCTATATCGCGCTTACACTCGTCAATCTGTCCAAGTATGGTGCGGAGATTACGCACCACCTGCACAATGCCGAAAAATGAGGTTTCGCGATAGTGCTTTGCGAGGTTTTCCTTACCGCCTACCTCGGCCATCTTATCGCCACCCCAAAAGCGGAATTGTGCGTCAGCATCCTCCTGCTTCAATCTGCGCATAAGGTTGCTGCCGTGCAAATCACCCGAAGGCTCACCGACAACAATGAAATACTTCATTGTAAATTGAGAATTAAAAATTGAGAATTAAGAATTACTTTTTATTCTTCTAATAAATCGGGGCGAAGAAGTTTTGTACGCTCATACGCCTGCTCGTCCTGCCACTTGGCAATCTCGGCGAAGTTGCCCGACAAAAGCACATCTGGCACTTTCCAGCCGTTGAACTCCGCAGGGCGAGTGTAGACTGGCGGTGCGAGCAAGTCGTCCTGGAAGCAGTCGGTCAATGCCGACGCCTCGTCGCCAATCGCTCCTGGCAAAAGGCGTACTACCGAGTCGGTAATAATCGCAGCCGCCAACTCGCCACCAGTTAAGACATAGTCGCCAACCGAAATCTCGCGAGTGATAAGGTGCTCGCGGATGCGGAAGTCGATACCCTTGTAGTGTCCGCAGAGTATGATGATATTCTCGAGCGTCGAAAGTCGATTCGCCTCGTGCTGATCGTAGCGAATACCATCGGGCGAGGTGAAGATAATCTCGTCGTAGTGACGCTCGCTCTTGAGTTTCTCGATGCAGCGGAACACTGGCTCAATCTTCATCACCATACCAGCCTCTCCACCAAAAGGGTAGTCATCAACCTTGTGATGCTTATCCTCCGAGTAGTCGCGGATATTGTGGATGTGAATCTCGGCAAAACCGCCCTCCTGTGCGCGCTTGAGAATCGACTCATTAAGAGGCGATACAAGCAACTCGGGCACAACTGTTAAAATATCTATACGCATAACTTTTTAGTTCAAAGTTAAAAGGTAAGAGTTAAAAGTTAATTTTTAATTTAAGCAATTAACCTCGTTATTCAAAACCTCCACTACGAATGGATTATACAACGATTCGTGACCGATGTTTGATTTGTCGCCGTGACCTGGATAAACCACAACCTCGTCGCCAAGCGGAAGAATCTTCTTCAAAATAGACTGCATAATAGTAGGGTAGTCGCCACCTGGAAGGTCTGTGCGACCGATGCTCTCGCGGAACAATGTATCGCCCGTGAAGAGCGATTTCGACTCCTCGTGGTAGAGCGACACGCAACCCTTCGAGTGTCCTGGCGTTGCAATTACGCGGAGAGTGGTGTTGCCGAACTTTATCTCCTCTAGCTCTGCGAGGTCAATATCGATTGCCTCGGGCAATGCGCCCAACTCCATACCGAACATCGCACCGCTGGCACGACCGCTCTTGAGTAACTCGAGGTCAGCTGACGATGCAGCAAACTTCACGCCGTAGGTCATCTTCAAAAACTCCACGCCGAGAATGTGGTCGAAGTGGCAGTGGGTGTTTACTGCCAGCACAGGTTTCAAGCTCTGCTCCTCGATAAAATCAGCCAACACGCGATCCTCGCGCGCCGACATATTACCCGCATCAATGATGATGCACTCTTTGGTCTCGTCCCAAACGACGTATGTATTCTCCTGAATCGGGTTAAATACGAACTTTACAACATTCATAGTTTTCCTTATTTTTTTGCAAAAATAAGAAAAAGAACGGAAAACGGAAAACGGAAAACGGAAAACTTGCGAAATAATGGAAGTAAAGGCGATTAAATGGACTTCGATAAACGAATAAGGCTGCTTAACATTGTTAGGCGGCCTTATTCGTGAGTATTTATTTCTTACTCCTCGACGGTCAGCATTCGGGGGATGTTGCAACCGATGAGGTTACCGACGATGGCGCAGAGCCAAGGCAAGAGGTAGGTTGCAGGTGCACCTCCCTGCGTAAACCAATCGACGCCGTAGTAGAAGATATCTGCTACGCAGTGGGGGAGTCCGCAGAAGATAAAGACTGGCACGCCAAGCAATACAGTCATATACTGCTTTTCGCATCCGTAGCGCACCGCCATCTCCATAATAAAACCAGTGCCGATACCGCGAATGATGAGCTGCCACCAATCTGATGTAGTGCGGTCGGCAATAATCTTTGCTACGACCTCGTTCGCCTTTGCGATGGTTGCATCGCTCGATACCGCAAGCACGCCAGCCAACGCCAATACGCCTACCAAGTTTCCGAGCAAAATGTAGAACAAATGCGCCCAATCCTTCGCATCGCGCCACGCATACGAGCCAGCGTAGCCGGTATATAACGCCCACTTGCCATAGAGCACGCCGAAGAGCCCGAAGCAGAACAAGAACGAGCCGACAACGCCGCCAGTCATACTATAGGCAAATCCCGCACAGCCGATAAGCAAACCAGCGCAAACGGAACGTTTCGCCAAATTAATCCATCCTCTCATTTACGACCGCTTTTTTAGAGGTGGCTTGCAAGAATCTGAGCCTTACCCTCGATGCGAACCTCGTTGGCAACGGCTGGAATCAACATAACCTCGCCAGTGCGGAGAGTCTCCTCAATCTCGCCATCCATAACGACTTTTACGTCGCCCTCTATGCACATATAGATGGTGAAAGAATCACGCTTGCAGTAGTCCAACTCTGCTACGCCATCAACCTCGAGCATATCGGTCTTAAAGAACTCGCAATCAACGATATTGACCTCTTTATTTGCAACGGCAGTGTAGGTGCGACGGCACTCCTCGACGCCCGACTCGAAGTCGATTGCATCAACCGCCTGTGCGGTGTGTAACTCGCGCGACTTACCCTCGCTATCAACGCGATTCCAGTCGAAGATGCGGTATGTGATATCCGAGGTTTGCTGAATCTCAATTACATTCAGACCCTTTGCCAAGGCGTGCACAGTACCAGCAGGAATGAAGAAAACATCGCCCTTCTTTACTGGCACAGCCTGAAGAATATCTGCTACGGTACCCTCAGCAACTGACTGGATATACTCCTCGCGTGTGATATTCTTATTCTTGAAACCGAGGTAGATTACTGCGCCCTCCTCAGCATCGGCGATATACCACATCTCGGTCTTACCGAACGAGTCGTGACGCTCCGCGGCCAACTCGTCGTTAGGATGCACTTGCACAGAAAGGGTGTCGTTGCAGTCCAAGTTCTTAATCAACAAAGGGAAGTCCAAGCCGAAGTTCTCGAATACCTCCTCGCCAACCAACTCACCCATATAGACCTCGATAATCTCCTGCAAGTCGTTGCCCTTAAGAAAACCGTTTGCAACCTTCGAAATCGAGCCCTTAACACCCGAAATATCCCAGCTTTCGCCATATACCTTGCTCTTGTCTACCGAACGAGAGTAGAGTCCCTTCTTAATCTCGAGCAGACGCTGTCCACCCCAAATATTCTCCTTGAGTTGTGGTTTGAATTTTATAGGATACATATCTTAACTTAGATTCTTATTTATTCGGGGCGCAAAGTTAAGAGTTAAAAGTTATTTACGCAAATAACTCGCAAACTTTTGCATCCATATCGCACTCTTTTGATGAAGAATATTGTATCTCATAGGGAGGGAATGGTATTTGCCTTTCCGGTGTGTTTATGGTTTGTAGTTGGTCGTTGACTCAGAAAAAATAGAAGAAAAGCGAAATAAATTTTGCAATAACAAAAATATTGTCTACCTTTGCACCACCAAAAACGGAGAAAACTCCTATTTGGCACGATGAATCCGTAGCTCAGCAGGTAGAGCACAACACTTTTAATGTTGGGGTCCCGGGTTCGAGCCCCGGCGGATTCACGGAAAAAGGACAGCTTTTAGGCTGTCTTTTTTCGTTTAATATGGGCGTTGCTTTCAGTGTGTAGTTTGGGCTTGTCAGCCATTTCGTACAAGCACGATGGCTGCAATCTCAAACTCCACCACGCAATAAATTGCGTGCAACACCCTTGTTTATTCGTCGTGACTTCTCACTTAATTGTGGGTTGCGAGGATATTTAACTTTATTGCTCGCCTACGGCTGCGCTATAAGGTATCCTCGCTTCGACTTCGTCGGTCGAGCCCCGGATGTTAAAAAAAATCGGCACCCGAAACCGCAGAGCAATCTCAAAGGACTACCATAGCCACTGTCGTTCCGAGCGCCAAAAGAGCCAATGCCAATACCTGTATTATCCACCAAGGTATTGCTAATGTGGAAGATGGTACACATCTACTTCCAAACATTGGCTCGGGTGGTGCGTAGCCGCTATACTACGGCTAAATAGTCTGCCGAAACTATTGTGGCATCGCATAGAACAACACTTTGCGGCACATTGCCCTATCCCGCATAGTTGCCACCGCACCTCTTCAAAAAGGTGGAAATGCGCCCTTCAAACCGCAGCGTCGAAGCCTCACGGAGGCGCACCCCACCAAAATTGGCGCTATCGATAATATGACGGACACTATCGAAACCACTACAAGCGGCAAGCAGAATGACACTGCTACTCTACAAAGCACCGATTGTCCCTTAAAATAAGACGAATTAGTATCCGCGAATCCAATTATTTTATTAGTTTCTATATTCGATTGTAATTTTATAATCCAATATTGTGTCGCAACTCTGTTCTAAATGATCTTCTGCCTCTTTACCCTGACATCGCATTACACCAGTTTTCTCTGAAATATTTAATGTAACCATATTTTGAACTTCGAACTTCAAATCAAAATATTCTTGCGTACACTCTCTGTTTATGCAATCGATCTCAAAAACATTAGGTCGGTCAGGTCTATATATCAAGGTCCTCGAGTTTTCACTTTCTCCAAATACGGAAATATGTTTCATAGTGTACTCTATTTCCACTTTTTCAATAGATGGATATACATCCTTAATAAGTCTTTGATCTTGGAGTTTAAGGCGAGTTATAAATCTTCGCTCTCTTTTATCTATATGTTTCATACTCATTTCATTCTTTAGTTATATTTTTTTATAATCGTTTCGGACAAAATTCATAAAACAGGGGCCATCGGAGGGTAAATGCTGCATTCTGCGGTATCAAGCACAGCGTATCGGCAAATACCAAGGCTCTCCGCAGGACTTAACCACATCTATCGTTCACCTATCTTTGCTCTCGATAGCCCCTACATCCCAACAGCGAACCAATCTCGCTGACGTGAGATGTTTTGTTATGTAGAGAACCTAAATTTCTAAAAACGAGTCATCGCAAGTTGGCACCACTGCTCCAATATCAAGTGAAGTAACGGATACCTATCCGTTATTACGATGACCCTCGACAAGGAATAGCCCCTCTGAAGGGGGGGGGCACACTCCTCTGCTAAAAAGAGTTGTCGGCACTGTCGACAATACGATAGACACTGTCGAACGCCGTTATAAACGGCAAGCAGAATGACACAGCTACTCTGCAAAGCACCGACACTCCTTTTTTAATAGAAGTACAGGTGAAACATTCTATTGTACCGAGTTATCGAGTACGGTCGCCAATAGTTATTCTCCTACCCATTGCTAAAAACACCGCCCGACTCTGAATGGTACTTCGTGCCTGCCTAATCCACTATGTCCCATAGAACTCCAAGTTCCTCTTGGCTATACGGACTCGTACCTGGCGCTTAGTCGGGAGCCTTTCGGCCTGTCGGACCTTGTTCCTACGCACAGTGTTTCTGACTGCAAAATTATAGGTAGACTCCCTACTCTCCAAACTTTTTGGCTCTGCAAGCCTTGCAGAAACTGAAAATTTCCGTAACTTTGAGAAAATAATTATCTTTGCAGATATGAAATATACGCTCGGATTAAAGGGGTTGCCATTTGAGCCGCACCCAAAGCAGATTATATATGTAGAGAACGAATACAATGAGGAGGTTAATAACTTTATTACCTCACATTACAAATGGATTTGCGAGCATTTTGCAGATCGAGGTTATGACTTCTGTTATCTACCAAACATTACCGACAAATTCAATGAGTTTGTATGTGATTATTATGTTTTAGATAATAGCTGGATTCCCAAAAATCTTTTCGATAGCGATTTTATTCTGCGCTATATGGCACATCCGCAGAATCGACAAAACATACAACCTTCTCTTCTTTATTATTCAGAGTGGGCAACTATTAGATATGGCGAAGAAGTCGCTCTTCGAGGTATAACTATTGATGATATCAAACAACACGATTTCGATCTTGCGGATATATTATTAGAGATTGAAGAGGATCAAAGAGACCCAATACCCGAAATCCGTTTTTCGTATGCAGAAAAGAGGCCCGATGAGATAGAGGGAAATGAAAAGGTTGATATAAGTAGTGGTATTTCATTCTATGCGCCAGACCCCGTTCAGTATCTCGAAGAGCAATTTGACGAAGAAACACAACAATTGCTTTGGGATGTTAAGGAGCGGATTAACACTTTGAAGCAGAAAGGAGTTGCTTTGTATGTTTTGGAGGAACTGTTGCGAGGACCTATTAACCTGAGTCGTTTGGTGATAACATCAGATTATCGTATTTACCTATCCGATTACAATCACCATGTAGAAATCCGTATGACCCCGCTTGTAAAAGCCGTATATCTTCTATTCTTGCGTCACGAGGAGGGAATTCCGTTTAAGCATTTACCCGACTACTATGACGAACTATTAAAGATATATATTGAAATCAAGGGCGGTTGGCTCAATGACGATATGAAAAAGAGTGTTATGTATGCCACATCGCCATTCAATAACTCCATAAACGAGAAATGCGCCCGTATTCGCGAGGCGTTTATTGAACATTATGACGAAAAATTAATAGAACAATATATTGTCCGTGGTAAGCGTGGCGAGCCGAAGCGCATTGCTCTATCTCGTGCCCTTGTCGAGTGGGAGTAGGGAGTACTATAAAATTGTTGTGAGTGTGTTGTGAGTGTAAATCACAAAGCAAGCATAACTGTTTGATAATTTGTGCATAATAGAAAAGTGTTGAAGCCCCGGCGGATTCACGCAAAAGAGAAGGTCAAAAGCCTTCTCTTTTTGCGTGAAGAGGAGTGTTACCCACCTCCTAAAGCCCCCTCCAAATCCTCAAAAGTCAAATTCTGTTTCATATCGATTGTGTTTTTGTTTATTCCATCTCTGTTTGCGT
>JAZQWU010000117.1:0-5092 GCA_045632505.1 Alistipes sp.
GAGTATCGATACCATCCTCAACGCTGTAGAGGCAAAAAAGGCAGGACTTATCGAGCAGGTATTCGTTATCGGTTGCCTCTCGGAGCGATATGCCGACGAGTTGCGTGAGGAGATTCCCGAGGTGGATGACTACTTCGGAGCACGCACCTTCGACGGTGTTGTTCGCGCCTTGACGGGCGACTACCTCAAGGAGTGCGAGACCAAGCGTGAACTCTCAACTCCAAAACACTACGCCTACCTCAAGATTGGCGAGGGTTGCAATTGGCGATGTGGCTACTGCGCTATCCCTCTCATTCGTGGCAAGCACCGCTCCGTACCTATGGAGGAGTTGCTGACAGAGGCTGAAAACCTCGCAAAGAAGGGTGTCAAGGAGTTGATGGTGGTGGCTCAGGATACCACCTACTACGGTATGGACCTCTACGGCAAGCGTTGCTTGGCAGAGTTGCTCGAGAAGTTGTGCAAGGTGGAGGGCATCGAGTGGATACGACTCCACTACGCTTACCCTACCGACTTCCCGCAGGATGTTATCGAGGTTATGGCTCGCGAGCCGAAGATTTGCAAATATCTCGACATCCCGTTGCAACACCTCACGGATAATCAGCTCGAGTTGATGCACCGTCGTCACACTAAAGCCGAGGCATTGGCGCTGATTGAGCGTCTGCGTGCGGCTATTCCAGATATCGCAATTCGTACGACTATGTTGGTGGGCTACCCTAACGAGAGTGCTGCCGACTTTGAGGAGTTGTGCGAGGAGGTTAAGCGACTTCGCTTCGACCGCCTTGGCGTATTCCCATACTCGGAGGAGGAGGGAACCTTCTCGGCTACGAAGCTCTCGGACAATGTTCCACAGCGCGTAAAGGATTATCGTGCCGAGCATCTGATGGCTATTCAGGCCGACATCTCGCACGCGAAGAACGAGGAGCGTGTGGGTAATATCGAGCGAGTGATTATCGACGGTAAGTCGGGTGACTTCTACATCGGTCGTTCGCAGTACGACTCGCCGGAGGTTGACGAGGAGATTCTCATCGAGAGCCACAAGCGATTGATGAAGGGCAAGTTCTACGAGGTACGCATCACCGATGCGGATGACTTCGACCTATATGGAGAGATTGTATAGACTCAAGGAGGTTTCGACTGCACACGATAGAGAGGTGTGGTTACATCTCGATAGGAAAATCTACCGAGATGCACCGAATTGGGTATGTCCGCTCGACAACGACATCGAAAAGGTCTTTGACGCAGAGCGCAACCACCTCTTTGAGGGTGGTGAGGCGATTCGTTGGATTGCACTCGACGATAAGGGCGAGGCGCTAGGTCGCATCGCAGCCTTCTACAATCGTGAGCAGGCCGAGGTGTCGGACAATATGGGTTGCTGCGGATTTTTTGAGTCAATAGACAGTCAGGAGGTGGCAAATCTTCTCTTCGATGCGGCACGAGAGTGGCTTTCGGCAAGAGGCTTGGAGGGTATGGATGGCCCCGTAAACTTCGGCTCACGTGATTCGTGGTGGGGGTTATTGGTCGAGGGTTTCGACTATCAGCCACTCTATGGCAACAACTATCATCAGCCCTACTACAAGGCGCTGTTCGAGAACTACGGTTTTCAAAACTACTTTAATCAGAACTCATACATTTGGCGTGCCGAGGGTGGCGTATTGAGCGAGGTTGCGCTCGAGAAGGCACATCGTGTACTTTCGAACCCCGACTACCAAATCAAGGATATGTGTGGCGTCGATCTCTCGGTGGCTGCCGAGCAGTTGCGCACCATCTACAACAAGGCGTGGTCGCTCTTTACGGGTGTGAAGGCGATGAGCGAGGAGGAGGCGCAGAAGCTGATGCGCACGCTCAAACCTATCATCGACCCACAACTCATCTACTTCGCCTACCACAACGATGAGCCAATCGGATTTTTCGTTATGGTGCCCGATTTGAACCGAATCATCGGCAAGTTCAATGGCAAATTTGGCATTGTGGATAAGTTGCGACTTATGTGGGATTTGAAGGTACGCAAAGCGTGCGACAGAGCCTTCGGAATAATCTTCGGTATTACACCCGAGTTCCAGGGCAAGGGCATCGAGAGTGCTATTATGGCCTATATACTTGAAAACTATATCGAGAAGGGACGTAGTCCTTACAAATCGTTCGAGTTTGCGTGGATAGGCGACTTCAATCCAGTGATGAACAGAATGATTGAGCGCTATGTGTGCGCCTCGAAACACAAGATGCACACCACCTATCGCTATCTCTTCGACCGCACACGCCCTTTTGAGCGATGCCCACGACTCGGCTTGCAGAGAGCAACCAAAGAATAACAACCTAAAACAACATAAAACTATGAAAACAACCGTATTTACAAAGTATCACATCGCAAATGGAGCCAAGATGGCGGAGTTTGCAGGTTACAATATGCCTATCGAGTTTTCGGGCATCAACGACGAGCATATGACCGTACGCAACGGTGCAGGTGTATTCGACGTGAGCCATATGGGCGAGATTTGGGTTAAGGGCGAGAATGCTACTGCCCTCTTGCAGAAGATTGGCACAAATGATGTGACAAAACTCTACGACGGAAAGGCTCAGTATTCGTGTATGCCGAACGGTAAGGGCGGTATCGTTGACGATATCATCATCTACCGCTACTCGGAGCAGAAGTACCTCATCTGCGTAAATGCTGCCAACATCGACAAGGATTGGGCTCATATCTTGGAGCAGGGTAAGGCATTCGGTATGCGTGAGGGCGTAGAGTTGGAGAACGCTTCGGACCGCATCTCGCAGTTGGCAGTGCAGGGCCCTCTCGCTATGAAGATCGTGCAGAAAATGTGCGAGGAGGAGGTTGAGAATATGGAGTACTACACCTTCCGTCAGTTGCAGTTGGCGGGTTGCGAGGTTATCCTCTCGATGACCGGCTACACAGGCTCGGGTGGTTGCGAGATCTATATGCACAACGAGGATGCCGACCACATCTGGGAGGAGCTTTGGAAGGCAGGCGAGGAGTACGGCTTGAAGAATATCGGCTTGGGCGCTCGTGACACTCTCCGTTTGGAGAAGGGTTTTTGTCTTTACGGTGACGAGATCGACGATACCACATCGCCTATCGAGGCAGGCTTGGGTTGGATTACCAAGTTCGTGGATGGCAAGGAGTTTATCGACAAGGAGTTTCTCGCAGCGCAGAAGGCTAACGGCGTAGAGCGCAAGTTGGTAGGCTTGAAGATGATTGACCGCGGTATTCCACGCCACGAGTATAAGGTGGCTGACACCGAGGGTAACGAGATTGGACACATCACATCGGGTACTATGTCGCCTTGCTTGAAGGTGGGTATCGGTATGGCATACGTCAAGAGCGAGTTTGCGAAGGTTGGCACTGAGGTGTGCGTAATCATTCGCGACCGTCTTTTGAAGGCCGAGGTTGTGAAGTTGCCATTCCTGTAGAGTAAGAAAAGTATGGCGAATATATCGTTTTTGGTAGATTGGTTTCCGGGAGGAGGTGTAGAGCGAGTGTTGATGAATCTCGCTCAACCTCTTGCCGAGCGTGGAGATAGAATGTTCCTTTTTGTTCATCATCTCCATCGCGAAAAGTTGTCGGAGGAACTGCCGATAGAGTATATCGAGTTGCCCTATCCGGCACTCAGTTCCAAGAACTATACCTTCGTGGCCGAGGCGATAGCACGCCATAACATAGATATCTTCTTTGCTACGGGTCGATTCCCTAAGTATCTGCCCAAGTTGCGTGAGCAGGGATTATGTAAACTGCTCTTTGTTCTGCACGGATGCCCATTCTATGAGAAATTGGAGAAGTGGGGACAGATTATTCGCCCGAAGAGGAATACATTGGGCGAGCGACTAAAGCAATATTTGATAAACTATCCGAAATACAAACTCGGCTACTACGACCGCAAGATGAAGCATCGCTACCATAATATATATAATGCGGTGGATGCTTATGGAGTGTTGTTCGAGGAGTATGGACGAATGGTGGCAGACGAAATTGGCGTACCATACGAGGAGTCGAAGTGTGTAGTGCTACAAAACCCTATTCAGATTGCGGGCGATGTAGACCTTGCGCAATCTCGTGAGAAACGAGTGCTTTTTGTCGGTCGTCTATCCTACTGGGATAAGCGAATAGATAGACTGCTCTCGGTGTGGAAACTCATTTATAAGGATTTCCCCGAGTGGCGATTGTCAATCGTGGGTGAGGGTGGAGAACGCCATTCCCTCGAGACGTTTGTTAGCGAGAACGCTCTGGAACGAGTGGAATTTCTGGGTTTCGAGCCAAATCCTAAACATCTCTACGAGACATCGGAGATATTGTGCTTAACTTCGACCATAGAGGGTTGTCCGATGGTGCTTCTCGAGGCGCAGATGTGCGGATGTGCGACTATGGCATTCGATTGCAGCGCAGGAGTTCGTGAGCTGCTATCGCCAAATTGGGAGAGTGGAGTATATGTGCCTAATGGCGATATCGAGGCTTATGCCGAGGCTCTTGCTCGCCTGATGAGCGACGATGAGTTGCGCAGTAAGATTCAGCGCAATGGCGTGGCGAATGCTAAACGCTTCTCGCCTGAGAAGAGTGCCGAGCAATATCACGCCCTGATTGAGCGATTGATGCAAAAATAGTCGCTATTTTTAGCTTTTATTGTTACAAGAAAATGAATTTTGCATTTTGAATTTTGCATTTTGAATTTTCTTTGTATCTTTGCATCCGCAAAAAGGTATTAAAGGTTTAGGACCCATAGCTCAGTCGGTTAGAGCAGCGGACTCATAATCCGAAGGTCGTGGGATCATGCCCCTCTGGGTCCACCAAAAAGCGGTTACTTCTTTCGAGGTAACCGCTTTCTTTTTAATTGACAGTTGACAATTGATAATTGACAATTATTTTAATTTGTATTTTGCATCTCTCAATTCTCAATTCTCAATTAAATATCGTTTTTGCAAACGAGATTTCTATCTCCGTAGCCGTTGTCAATCTTGGTAACGTATGGGAAGAATTTCGAGCGTGCCACCCACTCGAGTGGGAAGACAGCCTCGTGGCGTGAATATGGATGCGACCACTCGCCTGCCAACTCCTCGGCAATGTGTGGTGCGTTGGCAACCACAT
>JAZQWU010000118.1:0-2671 GCA_045632505.1 Alistipes sp.
TCGGTATGTACGTAAACGCTTGGACCGTAAACAAGGAGGAGGATATCCGCTGGTGTATCAAGAATGGCGTTGACTTCATCACCACCGACGACCCTGTACTCGTTCAGCAGATTATCAACGAGATGTGCAAATAGTTTAACCTATTAAATATAATATAGACACCATTATGAAAAAGATATTTTTGACATTGTTGGCCGTGGCAGCCGTATTCGCTGTTTCGGCACAAATCAAAGCTCCGCAGATTATCGCAAACGGAGGATACCATAAGTCGCCAGCAAGCGGTGCCAAGAACACAATGAGCGCACTCAAGGCGGCACAGAAGATTAAGATTTACGGCTCAGAGTGCGACATCAACCTCACCAAAGACAACGAGTTGGTGGTTGTAAATCACGGTATGCACCCTTCGAACAAGGCAAAGGTGAAGGCTGACCCACAGCGTTCGACTTTGGAGAAGTTGCTCTCTATCCCTTACGCAAATGGTGAGTATATCTGCACCATCGAGGAGTATTTGGCACGCGCAGCAAAGAAGCCTGCAACAAAGCTCATTCTCGAGTTGAAGGGTCAGGATAGCATCGAGCGCGAGAACACCCTCATTGAGAAGACTTTGGCTGCAGTTGAGAAGGCTGGTTTGCAGAACAATGTAGAGTACATTTCGTTCCGCCCGTGGATTTGTTTCGAACTCGCAAAGAAGGCACCTCAGGGTACAAAGATTGCGTACCTCGATGGCAAGTGCACTCCAGAGTACGCAAAGGGAATGGGTTGCACAGGTATCGACTACAACGTAAACCTCTACCGCAAGAAGACCAACTGGATTAAGCAGGCACACGACCTTGGACTTACCGTAAATGTTTGGACTGTAAACAAGGAGGTAGACATCCGCTGGTGCATCGCCAATGGCGTAGACTACATCACCACCGACGAGCCTGTTCTCGTAAAGCAGATCGTGAAGGAGATGTGCGGCAAGCAGAAGTAAGACTAAGCATAGATGGAATTTAAGTATAGCATAGACGACAAACCGAGCATTGGTGCGATACTGCTCTACGGCTTGCAGTGGTTGATGATTTGCATCCCCATTGTGCTGACAAGCACCTTTATTGCGCCGAAGGGGGAGATGGTATTCTTCACCCAAAAGCTCTTTATCGTCTGTGGCATAACAATTATCGCACAAGTGCTGTGGGGACATCGCCTGCCTTCGGTGGCAGGTCCCGCCGCAGTGCTTCTGATGGGAGTGTTGGCTGCCGCATCGCAAGGTCACGCGCCATCGACGATATATCCGTCGATGATTATCGGTGGTGCGATAGTTTGTGTGTTGGCGTTGGTGGGCGCAATGAAGTATATTCAAAAGGTCTTCACCTCGCGCATCGTGGCATCTATTGTACTCCTCATCGCCTTCACAATGATAAAGCCGATTGTCGGAATGATATTTGCCGACAAGGCGCACGCTGGATTAGCCCTTGTGTCTACCGTTGCTGGCATCGCTATTATGGCGTGGGCAAACAAGATTTTGCGTGGCATCTGGAAGTCGATGGTCGTGATTCTCGCAATGATTCTCGGCTCGTTGTTCTACTACGCGATGACCGAGTTCCCGAAGGAGTTTATCACAGACTCGGTTGCTCCACAACTATTCTTGTCGGAAATCAACCTTGACGCAGGTGTTGTCATCGCCTTCCTATTCTGCTACATCGCTCTGCTTATCAATCAGGTAGGCTCGGTGCAGTCGCTCGGAGAGTTCGTTTCGGCTCCGAATATGGCGCAACGTCAAAAGCGCAGTCTGTTCATTACGGGCGTTATGAATATGGTAAGTGGCGCAACGGGCGTGCAGGGCGTTGTCGACTATTCGCTCTCGCCAGGCGTTGTGGCTTCGACATCGTGCGCATCGCGCTATACTATGTTACCAGCTGCGGCGGCAATGGTCGTGCTTGGATTCTTCCCACAAGCGGTGGCGGTGTTGCTCACCATTCCGCAACCTATTATGGGTATCGTGTTGTTGTACCTTATGGCTACGCAGGTTGCTGCAGGTTTGGAGATTATCCACTCGTCGAAGGCGGTGTTGTCGTTTAGAGATGGCTTGGTGCTTGGCATTCCGATTATGCTCACCGTAATACTTTCGTTTGCACCAGCCGAGGCTATGGCGGTCGTACCATCGCTGCTTCGCCCAATCGTCGGCAACGGCTTTGTGATGGGAATCATTGCGGTGCTGGTGTTGGAGCACTTGGTGCTGAAAGACAAGAAATAAGAAAGAGTTTGTCCAACAAGTTTTTTGGACAAACTCTTTTTTTTTGGCGGAAGTTGTATAGCACAAAATCAAAAAACTTCAAACTTTTCCGTTTTCCGTTTTCCGTTTTCCGTTTTTTGTATTACCTTTGCACCCGCATATCAACCTCTTATATAGGGTAAGCCCGCAGAAATGTGGTAAAACACAGAGGATTAGACGGCAGTGACCGACTATGGTAGTGGGATTGCAGCGATAATGTTGAATGGAAACTTATTAAAATTTTGTTGCAACAATGAACAAGGATTCATTAATTAGACTCGTGAACGAGCAGATGTGGACAAAGACTGATGCCGACATCCCTCAGTTCAGCGCAGGTGACACAATCACCGTAACTTATCGTATCATCGAGGGAAGCAAGGAGCGTTTGCAGAGCTTCCGTGGTGTAGTTATCCAGAT
>JAZQWU010000119.1:0-16410 GCA_045632505.1 Alistipes sp.
AGCGAGGAGATTGACCCTTGGTCTTCACTGCTCCGCCTCGGCATAGTTCAAACGAGTTTGACTCTGCCCTCGGCTTAATCGCAGCGGTGCCACGAGCCTAAAAGGCTCTCGCAATGACGACAGAACAAAAAATGGATTGCAATATGAAATATACAGCACCTAACTTTGATATTTTCGAGGTAGCCGTCGAGGGCGGCTACGGCAACAGCACTCTTCTTCCTGGATTTGGTTCAGAGGAGGATGAGCTTACTTATTAAAATTGACAATTGATAATTGACAGTTAAAGGTAACAGCGATGCACACGCATCGCTGTTATTTTTGCGTTATAATAATGGTTGTTAAGGGGGGATTAAAGGTTATTAAAGTATTTCGCGCGCTCCCTTAATAACCCTTAATCACCTTTATTGTTCGCGCGTTTTCCCCTCCGTTTTTGTGATTTTCTCATTTTTTTAGTATATTTGTACGATTTTTTATTCATTTTGGGATATTATGACAACTCTCCAATCGATAATCCTCGGAGTGGTGCAGGGACTTACTGAGTTCCTCCCAGTGTCGAGTAGCGGACACCTCTGCCTCGCAAGAGAACTTATGGGTGTAGAACTCGCTGAAAATCTCACCTTTGATATAGCACTCCACGCTGCAACCGTATTGAGTACCATTGTGGTTTTGTGGCGCGAGATATGGCGACTCTTGAAGGGTGCAGTCGACTTCTCGGGCAAGGGCATAAACGAGGAACAATCCTACATCGTGAAAATTATAATCTCGATGATTCCAGTTGGAGTTGTTGGTTTTTTGCTGAAGGATTATATCGACAGCGTTGGCGATAAGAGCTGGGTTGTGGGCATTATGTTGCTTGTGACTGCATTGTTGCTCACATTCGCCTATAAGGCAAAGCCTCGCCAGAAGGAGACCATTTCGTATCGCGACGCCTTTATTATCGGCCTTGCGCAGGCGTGTGCAACCTTGCCAGGTCTCTCGCGCTCGGGCTCGACCATCGCTACGGGATTGTTGCTCGGCAACAAGAAGGATAGCGTAGCGCAGTTCTCGTTCTTGATGGTGTTGCCACCAATTCTCGGAAATGCTTTGCTCGATATCATCAAGGGTGACTTCGGCGGTGGAGTAGAGGTTGTGCCGTTGGTGGCAGGATTCATTGCAGCATTTGTGGTGGGTTGCTTGGCTTGCAAGTTTATGATAGAGATGGTTAAGCGTGGCAAACTGATTTGGTTCGCTCTCTATTGCGCGGTTGTAGGCGTGGTGGCTATCCTTACACACTTTATATAATATAAGTATGGTAGATTTCAAGAATTTCAATCCGAAGGAGGAGGGCTACGTTGCGGTTATTGACAAACCGCTCGAGTGGACCTCGTCGGATGTTGTACGCAAGATAAAGTTCCGTCTCAACAAGATGGGACATCGCAAGATTAAGATTGGTCACGCAGGTACGCTCGATCCGCTGGCTACGGGACTCTTGCTGGTCTGCATCGGTAAGGCGACCAAGCAGGTGGATGCCTTGCAGGCAGAGCGTAAGGAGTATGTTGCGGAGTTGATGCTCGGCGCAACCACTCCAAGCTACGATATGGAGCACCCTGTGGATAAGACCTATCCTATAGATCATATCACGCGCGAGAAGGTCGAGGAGGCGTTGGTGGCTCTTACGGGCGAGCGATTGCAGGCTCCGCCAATCTACTCGGCAAAGAAGGTTGAGGGTTTGCGTGCCTACGAGTTGGCGCGTGCTGGCGAACAGGTTGAGTTGCGCAAAGCGTTGATTAATATCTACTCGATAACTCTCGAGGAGTACGACCTTCCGAAGGTGCGTATTCGCGTGGAGTGCAGCAAGGGTACTTACATCCGTTCCTTGGCTCAGGAGATTGGCGAAAAGTTGGAGAGTGGCGCATATCTCACGATGTTGCGTCGTACCCGAAATGGCCAATTCTCGGAGGAGGATGCTATTTTGTTAGATGATTTTTTGAAATATTTGCCTTTAGACGAAACAAAAGAGTAAATTTTTCGTAGTACCTATGATTATTGCGTGTTTTTCGGCGTAATCAATGCGTAAAGCTGAGTGTAATATTTTTTTGAAGCATATATGAAACTTTCACATTATGATTTCGATTTTAACCCGGAGTTGATTGCCAAATATCCGGAAATAAATCGTGATGAGGCTCGATTGCTTGTTGTTCACCGCGACACTGGCGAAATCGAGCACAAATTGTTTAAGGACATTATCGAGTACTTCGATGAGGGCGATACATTCGTACTCAACGACACAAAGGTATTCCCTGCTCGCCTCTACGGAAACAAGGAGAAGACTGGCGCTGAAATCAAGGTGTTCTTGTTGCGCGAGTTGAATCGTGAGTTGAAGTTGTGGGATGTGTTGGTTGATCCTGCTCGTAAGATTCGTATCGGAAACAAGTTGTACTTCGGCGAGGACGATATCCTCAGTGCCGAGGTTATCGACAACACCACATCGCGTGGTCGTACCTTGCGTTTCCTCTTCGATGGTCCGCACGAGGAGTTCAAGGAGACTCTCTATCGTCTTGGCGAGACTCCGCTTCCTGAGTGGGTACGCGAGAAGGTTGAACCAGAGGATGCCGAGAACTATCAGACCATCTTCGCTCAGCACGAGGGTGCAGTGGTTGCTCCAACAGCAGGTATGCACTTCTCGAAGCACCTCTTGAAGCGTATGGAGATTTTCGGTATCGAGAAGACCTTTATCACCTTGCACGCAGGTTTGGGCAACTTCCGCACTGTGGATGTTGAGGATTTGTCGAAGCATAAGGTTGACTCAGAGCAGTTTTTCGTGACACCTGAGAGTGCCGAGGTTATCAACAAGGCAAAGCGCGAGAATCACAAGGTTGTGGCAATCGGTACTACCGTTATGCGTACACTCGAGACTGTAGTTTCGACTCACGGAATGGTTACACCGCAGAATGGATGGACCAATAAGTTCATCTTTGCGCCATACGACTTTACAGTTGCTGACGCAATGGTGTCAAATCTCCACGCTCCAGGCTCTACTCAGTTGATGATGGTGGCAGCATTTGGTGGCTACAACACTGTGATGGATGCCTATAAGGTGGCAGTAGAGGAGGGATATCGTTTCGGCGCTTATGGCGATGCGATGTTGATTCTCTAAGAGGTAATATAAATATATTGTATATCGAAAACTATAAAATAATATAAGCGATGGCGAAGAACAGAATATTGTATATTTGTCAGCAGATTATGCCGTATCTCCCCGAGAACGAGGAGTCGCGTTTGTGCCGACAACTTTCGCAGGCTATGCAGGAGCACGGCAACGAAATTCGCACATTTATGCCTCGCTATGGATGTGTCAACGAACGACGCAACCAACTTCACGAGGTGATACGCTTGTCGGGTATGAACCTTATCATCAACGATGACGACCATCAGTTGATTATCAAGGTTTCGTCAATACCTTCAGCTCGTATCCAGATATATTTTATCGATAACGACGATTTCTTCTCGCGCAAGGCAATTTGGGTAAACGACGAGGGCGAGGAGTTCGAGGATAACGATGCGCGTATGATGTTCTATGCGCGTGGCGTGTTGGAGACAGTGAAGAAGTTGCAGTGGAAACCAAGCGTGGTGCATTGCCAGGGTTGGTTCTCGGCTATAGCTCCAATATATTTGCGCAATATGTTCAAGGACGATCCAGTACTCTGCGATGCTAAGATTGTGGTGTCGCTCTATGAGGATAAGTTCAAGAATCCATTGAGTTCGGAACTCGCTGAGAAGCTCGCTAACGAGGGCGCAGAGGGTTGCGACTTGTCAATATTGGAGACTCCTTCATACGAAAATTTGATGCGTTTCGTTATAGATAATGTCGATGGCGTGATTGCTGGTTCGGAGAGTGCTGATAAGGAGTTGCTCGACTATGCTCGTGCAAATGATAAGAAGGTACTCGACTACCAGTCGCCAGAGGATGCAGATTTTTACGATAATTACGATCGCTTCTATGAGGAACTTTTCTAACAGATGGTTTAAGACCTTATACCTTGTTTCGCTCTCGCTTGCAGCACTCGTTATGGGTGGTTGCTCTATGACTGCGGATAATACTCTCGGTGCGAATATGATGCCCGAGGGACAGGTTATGGTGATGAAACATCTGAAATTCCAAGGAAATACGATTATCCGCCTCAATCCCGCTACGGGAATGAACGAAAGGGTAGATGCTTCGCTTGAGGGTAAGAATTTCCTCGAGACACGCCTCTATCGTACCGACTCATTGCTCGCGTCGAATACGGGTACAGGATACTTGGGTGTGCGCCGTAGCGATACACTCGGTCTTTGCTCGGCAGGCTTCGCCTCGACTATGCTCTATATGAACTCTATAGACGAGGAGAATGGCTTTGGTTATATGCCAATCTTCGATACAATGCATATGGTGATGACCATCAACGAGTATGGCGGTGATACATTGGTGCCTATACGTTACAAGGTCTACGAGTTGCTTAAGCCTTTGGCTGAGAATGTGTTGAAGTACGACGAGAAGCGCAAGGATACAATTGCATATATCAACTGCGACTTGAGCGGTATGTACGATGAGTCGAGGCCAATCTTTGAGTTTACATTCCCGAAGAGCGAACTTTCGCAAGGCCCTTCAACTGTTGTAGTGCCAATGGAGAATACTCCATATTCGTGGGACTATGCTCGTCGATTGATGCTCATTCCTGACAACTATGCTGAGGCTGGTTCGGAGTGGGATGGCTATGGTCGTACTGACGTTGAGGTCTACAAGGATGACAAGAAGTGGGTAGACCGTTTCCACGGCGTATATATCAAGCCCGATTTGGAGAATACTCCAAAGAATAGTCGAGGTGCGATGTATGCACTCGACCTTTCAGCTTCGGGTATGATGTTGCAGGGTAGAAGTCGCAATCCGAAGGACCCTTCGATGATTAAGGATACTGTGGGTATGTACTACTACTTCCTCGACGATGACTCGGAGGAGAATAGCACAGTCAACAAGATTGAGCGTGACTACACACAGAGTCTCTCGGGCGGAGCACCATTGCTTAAGGCTGAGGATATGGACTGCACAAAACCTCGCGAGGAGCGTGCAATGGTCTCTACTTGTTATGTTGAGGGTATGGCAGGTCCTGCGACCGAGGTGTACTTTACGGATGATTTCTTGAATGAGTTGTTGGCTCTCCAAACTACCGAGCAAGACGAGTTCTCGCGTATCGGTATCAATCAGTGCCTCTTCACCATCTATATTGTGGGTGCAGACTACGATTGGTTGGTGACTCAGGGAAATGCCGTAGCGTTGACTCCAGCGTTGGATAATGCAGTGAACCGTCTCGGTACATATCTCAACTACAACACCCTCTCGCCAGTGATTGATTACGACTATGTCTACGAGAATCAGTACGACAAGGAGGTTATCTACAACGGATATATCGACCGCAGTAGAGGATGTTATACACTGAATATTACGGCGCACATTCAAAAGCTCTTCAATAGTATCCGTCAGGAGGATGGTACTTACGATGTGAGCAAGGTTGATGAGGCGTTGCGTGTAATATATATCGGAACAGATGCAAATTCGCCATATACCTTCACCAATAGTATATTGCAAGGTATGGATAGTGGTGAGAATGTTGCTCCGATGCAGATTGATTTGACTTATACATTGGTAAAATAGTGGCAGAATGGGCGACAGTGGGTTTATGCTCGAGTCGTTGTTGTGCCGGATTATATAGGATTTTTTAGAGTGATGCAAGAGAATTTAGTAATTGTTGAGTCCCCCGCAAAGGCGAAGACCATCGAGAAGTTTTTGGGCAAGGAGTTTGTCGTAAAATCGAGTTTCGGTCATATTCGCGACCTTCCGAAGAGGGAACTCAGCATCGATATAGAGAAGGGCTTTGTTCCAACTTACGAGATTCCAAAGGAGAAGAGCAAACTTGTAACCGAGTTGACTAAGGCAGCAGCCGAGGCTAAGACGGTGTGGTTGGCAAGTGATGAGAACCGCGAGGGAGAGGCTATTGCCTGGCACTTGACTGAGGTCTTGGGACTCAATGTTGAGAATACCAAGCGAATCGTCTTTCACGAGATTACCAAGAACGCGATTTTGAATGCGATTGAGAATCCGCGCAAGGTTGATATGAACCTCGTAAATGCGCAGCAGGCTCGTCGTGTGTTGGACCGTATCGTGGGATTCGAGCTTTCGCCAATCTTGTGGAAGAAGGTGCGTCCAGCGTTGTCGGCTGGTCGTGTGCAGAGTGTTGCCGTACGTCTTATCGTTGAGCGTGAGCGCGAGATTATCAACTTCAAGGATGTCTCGTCATACCGCGTTGTGGCGCAGTTCTACCCAGCAGACGATGCGAGCAAGACCTTGTTCAAGGCTGAGTACTCGGAGCGTTTCGCAACCAAGGAGGAGGCGTTGGCAATGTTGGAGAGCTGCAAGAGCGCAACCTTTGCAGTTGAGAGTAGCGAGATGAAACCATCGAAGCGCTACCCAGCACCGCCATTCACAACCTCTACCTTGCAGCAGGAGGCTGGTCGTAAGTTCTCGATGTCGGTGTCGCAGACTATGTCTATCGCACAGAAGTTGTACGAGCGAGGTTTGATTACCTATATGCGTACCGACTCGGTAAACCTTTCGGACTTGGCGTTGAACTCTTGCAAGCAGGAGATTTGCGCGATGTTTGGCGATAAGTACTCGTCGCGTCGTAACTATACTACCTCGAGCAAGGGTGCTCAGGAGGCCCACGAGGCTATTCGTCCTACCTATATCAACAACCATACTATCGAGGGTACTGCAGCCGAGAAGAAACTCTATGAGTTGATTTGGAAGCGCACCGTTGCGTCGCAGATGATTCCTGCCGAGATTAATAGCACGACCATCACCATTAAGATGTCGGGCAACGCCCACAAGTTTATTGCTAAGGGTGAGGTTGTCTCGTTTGATGGATTCTTGCGCCTCTACTCAGAGTCGCACGACGAGGAGCCAGCAGAGCAGAGCGAGGCAGCAACACTTCCAGCATTGGCAGATGGCACTCCGCTCCTTTCGCACACTATCACTGCTACCGAGCGTCACGCTGTGCCACCTATGCGTTTCAGCGAACCATTGCTCGTTAAGCGCTTGGAGGAGTTGGGTATCGGTCGTCCGTCTACCTATGCTCCGACCATCTCGACAATCATCACTCGTGGTTATGTAGAGAAGAGCAACAAGCCAGCGCAGAAGCGTCAGTATACATTGCTCACACTCAAGGGCTCGAATATCACCGAGAAGTTGGCGACCGAGAACTATGGTGCGGAGAAGAATCGTCTTGCTCCAACCGATATCGGTATGGTTGTGAACGACTACTTGGAGCAGAACTTTGGCATCGTTATGGACTACAACTTCACGGCAAATGTCGAGAAGGAGTTCGATAGCATTGCCGATGGAGAGCAGGGCTGGAATACAATGATTGGAGAGTTCTATGGTTCGTTCCACAACCTTGTGGAGAGAGCCATTACCACACAGGTTGAGAAGAATTCGCAGGTACGAGTGCTTGGTGTTGACCCACAGAGTGGCCACGCCGTAAGAGCGCGCATTGGACGATTTGGTCCTATGGTTGAGATTGATGGCGCAGAGGGCGAGAAACCACGCTTCGCATCTTTGAAGAAGGGACAACTCATCGAGGCTATCACCTTGGAGGAGGCATTGGCATTGTTCGCATTGCCACGCACCTTGGGCAAGTATGGCGAGAGCGATGTCGTTGTAGGTATCGGAAAGTTCGGCGCGTACGTTCGCTACGGAAATAACTTTGCATCGTTAGCAAAGAGCGACGACCCATACACCTTGACCTACGAGCGCGCAATCGAGCTGATTGAGTCTCAGCAGAAAACTGCTACCGCCGCTGCAACGCCGATCAAGACCTTCGCTGAGGATGCCGATATGGCGGTTAAGAATGGTCGCTATGGCGCATATATCGCTTACAAGGGCAAGAATTATCGCATCCCTCGCAACAAGAAGGCTGAGACACTCACCTTCGAGGAGTGTATGAATATTGTAAATTCGACTAAAAAATAGAGAAAAATGAAGAAGTTTATCACTGCATTGTGCGTGTGCGCTGCTCTCGTAGCATCGGCTTCAGCACAGGAGAAGGGCTATCAGTTCACTGATGGCAAACTTGTTAAGACCACTTCGGTCAAGAATCAATTCCGCAGCGGTACTTGCTGGTGCTTCTCGGCACTTTCGTTCCTCGAGAACGAGATTATGCGTGCCGGTGGCGAGGCAATGGACCTCTCGGAGATGTGGATTGTCCGCAATATCTACTTCGAGAAGGCTGTGAAGTATGTTCGCTTGCACGGTCACCTCAATATGGCTGTAGGTGGAGCATTCCACGACGTAACTAAGGGTATCGAGAAGTATGGTATCGTACCGCAGGAGGTTTACGAGGGCTTAAACTACGGCACAGACAAGCCGGTATTTGGCAACGGAAGCGCAATGGTGAAGTCGTATGTTGAGGCTGTTGTTCAGAACAAGAACAAGAAGCTCACCACCGCGTGGAAGGATGGCTTGAACGCAATTCTCGACACCTACTTCGGCAAGATGCCTGAGAAGTTCACTTGGAAGGGCAAGGAGTATACTCCGCACTCGTTTGCTGAGTCGTTGCCTATCAAGATGTCGGACTATGTGTTTGTAACTTCGTACACTCACCACCCATTCTACGAGCAGTATATCGTTGAGGTGCCAGACAACTGGATGTGGGAGAAGGCATACAATGTGCCACTCGCAGAGTTGATGCAGATTGTTGACAATGCACTCGCTAACGACTACTCGGTAGGTTGGGCAGCAGACGTTTCGGAGCGTGGTTTCCACCGCATCAAGGCTATCGGTATCATCCCTGAGGATAATATCGAGAGTATGAGTGGCACCGAGGCTGAGCGTTGGGGTCGTCTTTCGGCTCAGGAGCGCGCAAAGGAGCTTTACTCGTTCGACAAGCCTGTTAAGGAGAAGAAGATTACCCAGCAGATGCGTCAGGAGGCGTTCGACAACTATGAGAACACCGATGACCACGGTATGGTAATCATCGGTACTGCAACTGACCAGCTCGGCAACCCATTCTTCAAGGTTAAGAACTCTTGGGATGTTCGCCCACCATACGAGGGTTACTACTACTTCTCTCGTCCGTACGTAGAGTACAAGACTATGGAGATTATGGTTAATAAGAATGCTGTGCCAAAAGCTATTAGAAAGAAGTTAGATTTCTAAAAGACATTTAAATGCAAATGTCGTTCCTATAGAGTGCTGCAATTATGTAGCACTCTTTTTTTGTATTTTTTCAAAGAAAAATAGTTTTCAACTCTCAACTCTCAACTTTTTTTGTATCTTTGTAAGGTGGATATTATTGATTTGCGCGAATATGTGATGTCGCTTCCGATGGTGGAGGAGTGTCAACCCTTTGGCGATGACGCTGTGGTCTACAAAGTCGGAGGTAGGATGTTCTTGTGCTACATCCTCGAGCGCACCGAGCGCGTGGCGGTGAAGTGCAACCCCGATAGAGCTATCGTCTTGCGCGATAACTACCTCTCGGCAATCACCCCTGCCTGGCATTTCAATAAGAAGCACTGGAACGACATCTACTTCGAGCAGTTACCACGTGAGGTTGTCGAGCGCGAGATTCGCCACTCGTACCTTACGGTCATCCGCGAAAATGTTACGCCCAAGGCGTTACGTGAGGAGATTCTTGCAGTGGTACGAGCCGAGGGTATTGAGGATGCCGAACAGATTGAATAAAAAACAAAAGAGATATGAAAGTAACCAAACTTTTTCCGATTTTGATATTTGCACTCCTTGCTCCATTTGGCAAGGCATTGGCGGAGTATCAACCACAATTCTCGACCGCCGGCTTCTATGCCGTGGAGAATAGCGGTCGCGAGGTCTTTTCGATGAATCCTGCGTGGCGATTCCATAAGGGCGAGGCGACAGGAGCTGAGGCTCTGCAATACGACGACTCGAAGTGGGGTGTGGTGTCGTTGCCGCACGGTGTGGAGTATCTCCCAACCGAGGCGAGTGGTTGTATCAACTATCAGGGCGTGGTGTGGTATCGCAAGCACTTTGCTCTCGACTCTGCACTCAAGGGCAAAAAGTTGTTCCTCCACTTCGAGGCAATTATGGGTAAGAGCCGAGTATTTGTCAATGGCAAGCAACTCGCCGAGCATCTCGGAGGTTATCTTCCCGTAGTGGTTGATATCACCGATGCGGTTAATTGGTCCGCCGAGAATGTGATTGCAGTATGGTCGGATAATAGCGACGATGCAAGCTACGCACCAGGCAAGCCGCAGCGAATGTTGGACTACACCTACTTTGGTGGCGTCTATCGCGACTGCTGGTTGGTGGCGCACAATAATGTCTTCATCACCGACCCTAACTACGAGAAGGTGGCAGCAGGTGGTGGACTCTTCGTTGCATACGACAACGTCAGCGAGGCATCGGCAGATGTGTTGCTCAAGGCGCATATCCGCAACTCTTCGAAGAGTTTGTTCAAGGGTTTGTTGCTCTACGAGATTCGATCGGCTGGAGGTGAGGTAGTGGCGAAGTCGAAGAGTCGCATCGCAATCAAGGCGGGTGCAGCAATGAGTTTTTCGCGTAAGGTGACGGTGTCGAGTCCCGAGCTTTGGGCTCCCGACTCGCCGACGCTTTACAACCTCCACGTGAGCGTGCTTGACCAGAACGGCAAGGTGGTGGATGGCTATCGTCGTCGCATCGGTATTCGCTCGATAGAGTTCAAGGGTGCGGAGGGCTTCTACCTCAATGGAAAGCACTATGACGAGCCGTTGATTGGCGCAAACCGCCATCAGGATTTTGCCGTTGTGGGCAATGCCGTAGCGAACTCGGCTCACTGGCGCGATGCGAAGAAGTTGCGAGACCTAGGCTTGAAGGTTATCCGCAATGCGCACTGTCCTCAAGACCCAGCCTTTATGGATGCGTGCGACGAGTTGGGTCTCTTTGTTATTGATAATGTGCCGGGCTGGCAGTTCTGGAATAAGAAAGATTCGCAGTTCGAGCAGTCTGTTTATGATGATATTCGTCAGCTTGTTCGTCGCGACCGCAACCACCCATCGGTGTGGTTTTGGGAGCCTACGCTAAACGAAACACGCTTCCCGGCGTCGTTTGCCGAAAATGCCTATAAGCTCGTAAACGAGGAGTATCCGTACAAGGGCGCATACTCTGCCTACGATATGCAGGCGCGTACGGCATCGACTATTGTCTATCCGATTCAGTTTGCACACCCTGCTGAGGGCGAGGGTACAACCTACTCGAAGCCGAAGTTCGCTCTGCGCGATGATGTGACCTACTTCACTCGTGAGTGGGGCGATAATGTGGATGACTGGAACTCGCACAACTCGCCAAGCCGTGTGGCGCGTAATTGGGGCGAGGTGCCGATGCTTGTTCAGGCGGAGCACTATGCAAAACCATCGTATCAATGTACCTCGTACGATGTATTCTATCGCTTGTCGAAGTCGCACATCGGCGGTTGCTTGTGGCACTCGTTCGACCATCAGCGAGGTTATCATCCCGATCCATTCTACGGCGGTGTTGCAGATATTTTCCGTCAGCCGAAGTATTCGTACTATATGTTTATGGCGCAACGTTCGCCCATCAAACAGGAGAATCGCCTCTACGAGAGTGGTCCTATGGTCTACATCGCACACGAGATGACACCATTCTCACCAAAGGATGTGATGGTCTACTCGAACTGCGACGAGGTGCGCTTGACCTATCTTGCCGATGGTAAGACTTGGACATATCGCAAGCCGAAGAATCACGTCGGTATGCCGTCGCCAATCATCACGTTCAAGGATGTCTACAACTTTATGGACGATAAGGCTCTCAGCTGGAAAAAACGCCAGAAAGAGGTCTACCTCTTGGCTGAAGGCTTGATTAATGGCGAGGTTGTCGCTACTCATAAGGTCTGCCCAGCACGTCGCCCTGCGAAGGTTATGCTGTGGCTCGACAACGAGGGTAACGACCTTGTGGCAGATGGCTCGGACTTTACGACCGTAGTGGCGGCTATTGCCGATAAGGATGGTAACATCAAGCGATTGAACAACTACTACGTGAAATTCCACATCGAGGGCGAAGGTCGCATTCTCGGCGGTGCGGGTGAGTTGGCAAATCCAGCACCTGTGAAGTGGGGTACTGCGCCAATCGTGGTGCAGTCTACGCTCAAACCTGGTAAGATTCGTATTACCGCTTCGGTGTTGTTCGAGGGAGAGCAGATGCCTGTAAGTGGCGTGTTGGAGTTTGAGAGCAAGCCTGCAACGCAGAAGATGATTTACAATGAGAAGGAGGCTGCTCAACTCTCAAAACAAGTGGAATCATCGTTCTCGGCAGCCTCGGCCAAGAGTGATGCTGAGATTGAGCGCGAGCGACAGATTAGCGCGGCAAATGCCGAGCGATTGAAGGAGGTCGAGAAGCAACAGACCGAGTTTGGTGAGAAACGATAAATGAAGATATAGAGATGGAGATAATGATATTTGTAGTTGCAGTAGTTGCCCTATTTGTAGGTGCGGTGTGCGGATATTTGTGGTCGCGCACGCGTAGCGTAGCGGCAGAAACACTTCTTCAGCAGAAGAGTACGGAGGCGGAGCAGACAAAGACGGAACTTGCGGCAAGTCGTGGCGAGGTGGTGTCGTTGCGTGCCGAGAATGCTCGCTTGGAGGAGCAGTTGCGCCAACAGGCAGAGGAGCGCAAGAACTTGCGTACCGAGTCGGAGATGGTCTTCCGCGAGATTGCAACCTCGATTTTCGACGAGAAGTCGCGAACTATGCGCGAGAACAATCGTACCCAACTTGGCGAGATTCTCACTCCGTTCAAGAGCGATTTGGAGAGCCTGAAAAAGACCATTCACGACTGCTATACGGGCGAGGTTAGCGAGGTGAAGTCGTTGCGTGATAGCATCAACGACTTGAAGGATTTGAACACCACGATTGGTCGCGAGGCGAAGGAGTTGTCGTTGGCTCTGCGTGGTAACTCGAAGGTGCAGGGCGACTGGGGCGAGATGTTCTTGAAACAACTGCTCGAGAAATCGGGCTTGGAGGAGGGTGTGAACTACATCGTACAGGCTACCGAGAACGAGGATGGCACAAAGATTAAGGGCGAGGATGGCGGTCAGTTGCGTCCCGACCTGCTGTTCTATCTGCCCGAGGGTAAGAATCTTATCATCGACGCGAAGGTGTCGCTCACGGCATATACCGATTACATCAACGCCTCGGCTGAGGAGCAACCTGCGGCACTTGCAGCGCACCTGCGTTCTATTAAGTCGCACATCGACGAGTTGGCGCGCAAGGAGTATCCGAAGTACGTGAAAAACTCGGCGGACTTCGTTATGATGTTTGTGCCGAACGAGGGTGCTTACCTTGCCGCGTTGAATGCCGACAGAGATTTGTGGGAGAGTGCCTACAATCGCCATATTGTGATTATCAGCCCTACACACCTTATCTCGGTGTTGAAGCTGATGTATCAGCTTTGGATGCACGATAAGCAAACCAAGAACGCGTTGAAGATTGCCGACGAAACGGGTAAGTTATACGACAAGTTTGCTAACTTTGTAGGCGACCTGGAGGAGGTCGGTCGTCAGATTGAGAAGGCGGGTGCAACCTACGAGGAGGCATACAAGAAACTCTCGACTGGTAGAGGAAATATCCTTTCGCGCGTGGAGGGCATTCGCGAGTTGGGTGTCAAGACTGCCAAGAAACTTAAGGTTGAGGAGGAGTAATATTCCAATGAGTCAAACTATGTTGAAATACGAAATGCCGAAGGTGGAGTGGTGTAGCGTGACTGCGGAGTCGGGCTATGCCGTATCGTTTGATGTTACATTGCCCGAGATTGACGGCATAAAAGAGGAGGGCGAGTGGTAGCGATATGAGAAAGTTGTTTACGATACTATTGACTCTGCTCCTTGCAGGGTGTGTCAATTCGAATGAGCAGAACGATGTTCTGCAGGTGGGCGAGCAAATTCCCGAGCAGATAACCGTTCAATTCGAGCAACCTTCGTCGCGCACAATGGTGGAGCAGGATAGGTATATCCGCTGGTCGGAGGGTGACGAAATTTCCTATTTCCCTTTTCAGCAGACGAATTTGCAATATCGCTTGCAATCTGCCGATGGCGAAACGGCTAAATTTACGCGCATCTCAAACCCCGATGTCTCGGCTGAGAAGTTGAGCCGTTGCTATGCCGTATATCCTTACGCAGAGCCTACGGAGGTACTGAGCAATGGCGACGTAAAGGTCATATTGCCAGCAATGCAACACTACGCTGAAGAGTCGTTTGGCGTGGGTGCTACGACGATGGTTGCGGTGTCGGAGCAGAGTGACGCAACGCTCAAGTTCAAGAGCGTGGTCGGATTCTTAAAACTCCAACTATATGGTAGCGACGTGGTAGTGAAGCGCATCGAGTTCTGCGGAAATCGCGGCGAGAAGATTGCTGGCGAGGCGGTCGTTGCCGATTCGCAAAACACAGTACCAATAGTGACTATGGGCGCATCGGCTACCGATGTGGTGACGCTCGATTGTGGCGAGGGCGTACGTGTGAGTGGCGACAAGAGCAATCCGACAGCCTTTTGGCTGGCATTGCCATCGCAACTCTTCGAGGAGGGCTTCTCGATTACAATATACGACGATAAGGGTACTCCTTATCTGAAAAGCACTGCGAAACCATACTCCATCGACCGCAATATGATTCAGCCGATGAAGGCGGTGGATGTGCGTGGCGATACGGTCATCGACATCGAGGAGAACGATGGCAAGGTGATGTTTTACCTCGCCGAGCGTACAGATGGCGTACGTGCAAAGGTGGGTACTCAGCGCGATTGGAACACATCGAAGGTGTTGGTGAATGGCGCGGAGTACGATGTGATGCTCGATGCGAATGGTGCGCCATATATTCTTGCAGACTATGCAGAAAATGACGTTTACGAGGCGGTGTTGCTCTCGTCGCAGAGCGAGCAGTGGTATGGCACGACTCCTTATAGTGGGGTAGTGTTGCCTTGCTCGCAGTTTGAGAATCGCTCGTCAGCGACAATCGCGTCGTTCCCGATGTATGCTACATACAAGAAGGCAAATGGTCGCACACTTGTTTTCAATGATGGCTTTGCTTTGCTACACGTTCGCTTGCGCGGTAAGGCGGATATTGTGTCGGTGCGCGTCGAGGCGGAGGGACGATACGACCTTTCGGGCCGGGTTGCAGCGGTGCCAGCAACGGGCGAGTATGCGATTGAGCAGGGCGCGAACTTTGTCGCATTGAACTGCACCAATAGTGGTGCGTATGTGCCGCTTACGAACTCGGCATATTATGATTTCTACCTGATGATTGCTCCGGGCGACTACACCTCGGGCTTGCGACTGTCGGTGTGCGACAAGGAGTATAAGGCGGCATTCTTCGACCTCAAGGATGTGCATTTGTCGGCAGGCGACACATATACCTTGACTGCAGATTATGCGCCAGCGGAGGATTTGGTATTCTACGAAGGCTTTGATAACTGCGTGTGGGGTGGTGATATCGTGCGTGGCAAGTCGGGTGTAGGTTTCTCGCCAGATGCCACTACTATAGGTACAAAATCTGCTCTCACTCGCACTGGATACGAAGAGGCATTGACCGAGGTGGCGTACACCAACCCAGGCTCAGCATACGTGCAGTCGAACACGTGGGATGATGTGTCGACATATACCGTCGCTACGTCGCATCAGGTGTCGGATAGCTACATCACCAGCCGCCATTTCGATGACGTAAAGTATCTATTCCGCACGCAGGAACATCCTGGATATGTAGCCATCGGAACAGCTTCTACTACGCGAGGAATCTACCGTACGCCAATGTTGAGGGGAATGACGGATATTGGCTCGTACAGGGCGAAGATGCGCTTTGCTTTGCAGGCAAACTATGCTGGTGACCTCGATGTGCGAGTGGTTTGTGGTGGTCGTATGACAAAGGTGCTGCTCGATGGCAAGGAGATTGAACTGACTGCTGAAAATAGCCTGTATGAGGTTAAGACGGCAACGCTCTATATAGAGAAAGCACGCCTCTCGGTGGCGAGCAGCGCGGCAAATGCGAAGGTGTGGCATACGCTCGAGATTGAAGCCGAGAATGTCATCGACGGCTCGACTATTGATTTTCGCGATAGATACACAGATAAACGCCTTCACGGCATCTATCTGGATTATGTGGAGGTGCGCAAAATAGATACCTGGAAGCGCAAACCGAACACTCTGCGCGTGATTTTGTGGAACATCCAGAACGGAATGTGGGCCGACCAGCACAACAACTACGACAACTTTGTTGCGTGGGCGAAGCGTTGGGATGCGGATGTGTGCGTGTGGTGCGAGTCGGAAACCATATATAAGGATAAGACCAATAGTGCAGCGTCGTCGAAATATCTGCCTGATGGATGGGG
>JAZQWU010000120.1:0-23518 GCA_045632505.1 Alistipes sp.
CGCTCGCCTGTTGGCTTGCCCTTACCCTTGTAGCCGCCCTCGCTCTTACCAAACGGCTTGCGACCACCCTTATTGAAACCCTCGCTCTTGCGGAATCCGTCGTTCTTCTTGAAGCCCTCGCTCTTGCCGTTGAATGATCGCTCGCTGCGCTCATTGCGCTCCGGACGACCTGCACCAAATGGCTTGCGTGCTGATGGCTTTGCACCAAACTGCTTGCGCTCACCACCCTCTACACCACGCTTAGGACGGTTATCCTCGGTGAAGTTCGGATTAAACGATGCGCGCTTGGCGCGGTCAGGACGCGACGATGTAGCTCGCTCGGTGCGAGGAGTGCGCTCTGGACGCTCGGTGCGCAAACGCTTATCTTTTGCAAAACGCGACAATGCAGATGATGAATCGCTATTAAAATTTTTCATACTTATATATTATATCGTTATTTCTGGCTGCAAAGGTAAACTATTTTTTGCAATAATTGCTACCCTTGCACCAAAACCACAATAAAAAAGCTCAAATAATACTATTTACCTCTCTTGAATGCCTCAATTACCGATGCAGAGATACCCATCGACGAGTAGCCGCCATCGTGGTAGAGGTTCTGCATCGTAACCTTGCGGGTTAAATCCGAGAAGAGCGTCACAACGTAGTCGGCGCACTCCTCTGCTGAAGCGTTGCCAAGTGGTGACATCTCCTCGGTAAAGGCGTGCATATCAACCATTCCTGCAATACCTTGACCCGCTGTCGTTAGGGTTGGCGACTGCGAAACGGTATTGATTCGTACATTGCGCTTACGGCCGTAAATCGCTCCAAATGAGCGCGCTATACTCTCGAGCATAGCCTTCGCTTCTGCCATATCGGAGTAACCTTCCACTGCTCGTTGCGCTGCGATATATGACAATGCGACCACCGAGCCATACTCTGCCATTGCATCCTTTTCGTATAGCACTTGCAACAGCTTGTGGAACGACAATGCCGAGATGTCGATTGTCTTTGCGAAGTTGTTGTAATCGAGCGCTTCGTAAGGTATATTCTTGCGTACATTTGGCGACATTCCCACCGAGTGAAGCACAAAATCAATCTTTCCTCCGAGGTGCTCGAGAGCCTTGTCGACCAAGTTCTGTAAATCCTCCATTGAGGTTGCATCGGCCGGAATAACGATGGTGCCGAATTGATCTGCCAACTTCTGCGTTGCGCCAATACGCATCGCTACAGGTGTGTTTGTGAGGACGATTTCTGCTCCCTCCTCCACTACTCGCTCGGCAATTTTCCAAGCGATAGATTGTTCGTTCAAGGCTCCGAAGACGATGCCACGCTTGCCTTTCAAAAGATTATAAGCCATAGCTTTCTAATTTTTAAGTTCTTTTTGATACGCCTCTCTGAATGCTCCCGATGTGAGAGTTATGCGACCGCAATGGGTATACCCCATCTTCTTCAATAGTGAGCGCATAGGTTTGTTATCGCGGTGGGTGTCGATGCGAATGTCGGTAATACCACGTTCTGCACACAACTCCTCCGTAAAGTGTAAAATCTCTCGCGCTACACCCTTTCGTCGGCATACATCCGAAACGGCAATTCGATGTACTACAGCATATTGCTTGCTATTCAACCACCCTTTGCCTACTATCTCGGCATAGGTTGGTTCACCGGCAAACGATATCACCGCAGTAGCAACAATCTCTCCGTTGAGTTCGATAATATAATTTACATCATTCGATATATCGTTCAATATCAGTTCGCGAGTCGGATAACCATCTTGCCACTGGTCTATACCCTGCTTGCGAAACCAACTTTGAGCATCGGCAATCAACTCCATAATGCGTGTTAAATCGCTCTCTACGCCCTTTCGGAAACGGAGATTCTTACCTATTCCTTTTAGTTGACGCTCCAGCTCTTTCTCGCGACCTCCCGTCACTTTGTTAAGTAGCGCGTGGAACTCTGCCGAGTGGTTGTGATGCACGGTGTGACATAGCTCGTGTAACACTACAAACTCCTGCAAATGTGCGGGTAAGGTCATCAAAAATAACGAGAGCGACAAGTTGTTTTGCGATGTGCAACATCCCCATTTAGAGCGAGTTGCGCGAATTGTTACGCGACCGTACGAGAATCCGTTTTCGCGTGCCAAACGCTCGACCATACTTGGCAAAACGCGCTTCGCCTCACGTCGTAATTCCTCAATCTGCTCGGACGTATAGTCCGCACCCTGCATCGCGCGTTTGGAGGCCTTTTCGCGCATCTGCAACACCCATTCGACCTTCTCCTCCAAGAAGCGCAAAGCCTTTGCGGTGGAGATAATGCGTGGATATGACAATCGCACTTCGCCCGAGGGTTTTACCGAGAGCGAAATGCGACTTGTAGTCCAACGCTGGCGCAATAAAACATCACCAATACGAGGGTGCTTGTATACCTTATCCATTTATGTAGATAATAAATGGTAAATATTTGTTATCCAATTCGTTGTCGAACAACCTCAAATATCATAATTGCGGCTGCTGCCGACACGTTCAACGACTCGATTGCACCAATCATCGGGATTGCCAACTGCTCGTCGCAAAGCTTCAAAACCTCCTTCGAAATGCCGTTCTCCTCCGAGCCCATAACGATAACTGTAGGCTTGGTCAAGTCTGCATCGTACATCAACTTGCGGCTATGCTCGGTAGCGGCAACAATCTGAAAACCTTGCGCCTGTAATGACTTCAAAGTGTTGCGGATAGAGCCAACACGCGCCACCGGAATACGGGTCAAAGCGCCTGCCGACGAGCGAATAGACTCTGCATTTACCGGAGCCGAATTCTTCAACGACGAGATAATACCGTGAGCACCTGCGCACTCTGCCGAACGAGCGATACCGCCGAAGTTGCGAACATCGGTAACATTGTCAAAGACAATGATAAGCGGAGTCTCATCCTCTGGCACACGATCCAAGATATCCTGCACCTCGACATATTCGATAGCGGCAATTATAGCCACTACGCCCTGGTGATTACCACGTGTCATACGGTTGAGTTTCTCGACGGGAACTTCCTGATAATGACGACGATGGCGATAGCAAAGATCCTTCAAGTCGGTCATCAACTGACCCTCTGCACCCTTGCGAATGTAAATCTTTTCAATCTGTTTGCCCGACTCGATAGCCTCGGCTACGGGGCGAATACCAAAAACGATGTTCTCCATATTATTGTTCTGTTATTTCCACTTCATACGACGCCTTCTCCCACTCGTGCATCAAGTGGTCGTAGCGGCTCTTTAATTCATCATACGCCTTGTAATCATCGGCATTATACTCGGTTGCCACAGCAAAACGTGCGTCATACTCGGCAATCTGCTTCTCTATATTTGCCAACTCAGCCTCGATCTGCTCGACATTTTTACGCAACTTGCGGAGCAACTTCTCCTGCTCCTTCTTCTGCTCGTAGGAGAGCTTGCCCGACGATGTGGCATCCTCTTTGGTCGCAGCTGCGGCAGGTGCTTTGCGCTCGATTTCGTGCAGGTTTTCGAGCTTGCGCTTCTCGAGGAAGTAGTAGATGCCACCCAAATACTCGCGCACTCCACCATCTCTAAACTCGTAGACCTTATCAACCACGCCATCCAAGAACTCGCGGTCGTGCGATACAACCACCACCGTACCATCGAACTTCTGCAACGCAGTTTTGAGAATATCCTTCGAACGCATATCCATATGGTTGGTAGGCTCATCGAGAATCAAGAGGTTGTGTGGCTCGAGCATCATACGCGCCATTGCCAAGCGTGAACGCTCACCACCCGACAATACTTTAACCTTCTTGTCAACATCCTCGCCTCGGAAAAGGAATGCGCCCAAAATATCGCGCAGACGAGTACGAATATCACCTACGGCTACCCTATCGAGTGTGTCGTATACGGTGAATTCGCCATTCATCAAGTCATCCTGATTCTGCGCGTAGTAGCCGATGCTGACATTTGCGCCAATCTTGATATTTCCCTCCGATGGCTCCAACTCGCCAATCAGCATACGCGCAAAGGTCGTCTTACCCTCGCCATTGCGACCTACGAGCGCGATTTTATCACCCTTATGGATTGTGAACTCTGCACCCGAGAATACGCGGTGGTCACCAAATGCCTTGCCAACCTCCTTTACGTCTGCAACAATCTGTCCAGAACGTGGTGCCGGTGGGAATTTGATGTTTAATGTTGCCAAATCCTCCTCCTCGACCTCGATACGCTCCAGCTTATCGAGCTGCTTGATGCGCGACTGCACTTGATTCGACTTGGTTGGCTTATAGCGGAACTTCTCGATAAACTCCTCGCTCTTTTCGATAAGTCGTTGCTGATTCTGGTACGCTGCCAACTGCTGTGCGCGACGCTCGGCACGAAGCGTAACAAACTGTGAGTAAGGTACTTTGTAGTCGTAAATCTTACCCAACGATAACTCTATTGTACGCGTCGTAACATTATCCAAGAATGCGCGGTCGTGCGAAATCAACAGCACCGCACCATTGTAGTTTTTCAAATAGTCCTCTAACCACTGAATAGACTCAATATCGAGGTGGTTTGTAGGCTCATCGAGCAAGAAGATCGAAGGTCGACGCAAGAGCAACTTTGCCAACTCGATACGCATACGCCAACCACCTGAGAACTGACAAGTAGGCTTGTCAAACTCTTCGCGACGGAAACCCAAACCGAGCAGTGTCTTTTCGATATCGGCATCGCGAGTGTCACCACCAAGGATGTGGTAGCGGTCGTTTGCATCGTTCAAGCGGTGCAATAATTTCTCGTACTCCTCCGATTCGTAGTCGGTACGCACGGCAATCTCTGCGGTCAATCGCTCAATCTCCGCCTCCAATGCCAAAACCTCCTCGAACGCCTTTGCTGTTTCGGCAATCAAAGTTGTGGTATCAGCCACCTGCATCTGCTGCGGAAGGTAGCCGATAGTACAATCGGCAGTCTTGGTCACTGCGCCCGATGTGGGCTGTTGCAATCCGGCAATGAGTTTGAGAATGGTGGTCTTTCCTGCACCATTTTTACCGACCAAGCCGATACGCTCCTTCGGATTCACAAGAAACGAAATTCCGTCAAAGAGCGTCCAACCGCCGTAACTTACCGTAAGATTATCTATCGAAATCATTAGAAGTTGCTTAAAGAAGAATTATAAGGTATAGCACATAGGCGAATAATCCTATCAGACCGAGCGCCAATAGCCCCGCGAGAGTAAGCATAAACACCATCGCTATGCGAGTAGGAAGAGGGTAATCCTTAAATTTAGGATACTCAATGCTATATTCAACAACCCTTTCTATCTTCATTTCATCATCCACCATATCCGCACATCATTATGCATTCAAAATTTTAGAAATCGCCTCCTCCTGATTCTCCGCGCCGAACACCGACGAGCCTGCTACGATAACATCAACTCCAGCCTCATAGACCTCGCGAGCATTCTTCTCCGAGATGCCGCCATCAATCTCTATCAGGCAGTTGTAACCATTCTCGTCAATCTCCTTGCGCAATGCACGCACCTTATCGAGCGAATCGGGCATAAACGACTGACCGCCAAAACCAGGCTCTACGCTCATTACCAATACCATATCCAACTCTGTGAGGTAGTCGAAAACCGCCTCTACTGGGGTTGCAGGTTTGATGCTCACGCCCGCCTTTGCACCCGCCGCCTTAATCTCGGCAATTGTGGCGCGAGGGTCAGCGCACGCCTCGTGATGGAAGGTCACATAGTTTGCTCCGGCCTCTACAAAACGCTTTACATATTTCTCCGGATTGACAATCATCAAGTGAACATCGAGTACCTTCGTAGTAATCTTGCGCACCGTTCTTACAATTGGAAAGCCGAACGAGATGTTAGGTACGAATACACCATCCATTACGTCAATATGTACCCATTCTGCCTCGGAACGATCCACCATCTTGATGTCGCGCTCGAGGTTACCGAAGTCTGCCGAAAGTATCGAAGGAGCAACTATTCTCATATAAATATAAATATTCCGCGCAAAGATAGCAAAATAAACGGAAAACGAAAAACGCAAAGCGGAAAACTTTTCGGAATAATCTGCGACGCTAAGGCCTCCCCTCTTCTTTTTTACTTTATTGTGTTCGAATTGCTAATAATTTTATATCTTTGCATAATGAATGCGGTCAATTAAGCGAAAAATTGAAACAACTTATAATTAATTATTAAAAATTTAAAACTATGAAAAAAATCTTATTACTTGCAGTTAGCCTATTTGTGGCTATCTCGGCATTTGCACAGGAGTATCACACTCATTATCAGAGTGCTACCGAGCCTCAAACCCTATTGCCAATCGGATGTCAGTCAAGTACAACTCGTAAGGAGATTATCCTTCCGAAGGTGAATGGATACAACTTGTACGCAGCAGATTTGCATATGCACACCACTCATTCGGATGGTACGTTGAATGTGAAGGGTCGTACTAACGAGGCTTGGCGCGATGGTTTGGATATTATCGTATCGACCGACCATATGTCAATTCGTCCTCCAAAGGAGAAGGAGTTGGTTGGACAGCCTACTCCATCGGATGTTCAGGCTAAGCGCGGTGCGCGTTTGACAAAGTCGGTGAACGACGTTGTTAAGATGGCTGAGAATTATGGTTTGTTGGTTATCCCAGGCGTGGAGTTGACTGGCGACGCAAAGACTCAGGGTCACTTCAATGCGCTCTTTACTACCGACAATAATGCTATCTACGATTATGACGGACTTCAGGCAATCCGCAACGCTCGTGCTCAGGGCGCGTTGATTATGCACAACCACCCAGGCTGGCGTCACAAGACCTTGGAGCGCACTCCATTTGAGGAGCAGGCGTATGCCGAGAAACTTGTTGATGGTGTGGAGATTATGAATGGGTTCTTCTTCTATCCTCGCGCTATCGAGGAGGCTAAGTCGCGCAAGTGGTTTATGGCTGCAACAACCGATATCCACTCGACTACTGCGCAGACTTATCGCGACAATAATCACTTGCGCAATATGACCATCGTATTCGCTAAGGATTTGACTCTTGAGAGTGTTCGCGAGAGCTTGGAGAAGCGTCGCACTTTGGCATATTCGTTTGGTGTTTTGGCCGGTGAGGAGGCATTGCTTAAGGATTTCTTTACTGCCTCAATTAAGACTAAGAAATTGATCTCTGGCAAGAAGAATTCGAAGGTGCAATTGACCAACACAACTTCGCTTCCTTTCACTATCCGTATTGGCAAGGGCAACCCTGTAAATATCCCTGCTCAGTCGTCGGTTATCGTCACTGCAAGAACCGGTAAACCAATTAGTTGCACCGTTCTCAATATGTGGTGTGGAATGGAGAAACATCCGACTGCAAACTTGAAATTCTAAACGCAATTTTACATCTCTAGTATAGCCATCTTCCAATGAGGATGGCTATATTTTTGCTCTAAATTTTGTTGAAATTCATAGCGTTGAAAAATATCCTGAAATGTTTTATTTTTTAATTTTTAATTAAAAGTCCATATTTTTTTACTATCTTTGCTCGATTAATAGGACTAAATTTATTTTTCAGGATATGAAAGGCATTGGAAAGAGAATCACGATTGCATTCTTGAGCATCGTTACATTGTTGACAATCTCGGGTGTTATATCGTTGTTTGAGTTGAGTAATTTGAGCTATGATACTGAGGCTATTCTCTCGGCAAATAGTCGCGATATGGAGGTATCGAAAAATGTGTTGCGCTCGGCGCACGAGCATAGTCGCGCAATGATTGATGTTGCTATCTTGGGCAATGAGGATAGAAAGGAGAATTGTCGTAAGGTGATGACCGAGTTTGATGCATTTATCGCCTCGATGCGTAAGAATGCTCCTGCTTCGATGCAAGGTAACTTGGATACCCTCTCGCTCTATGGCGCGCAGTTGCGAATGTTGACCGAGAACTATAGCTCGACCGAGACTGTGGTTATTGACTCGTTGACCGTTGAGGTGCATAAGGTTGATGGCCGTAAGTGGTATGTTGAGGTTTACGAACCAGCCTACGACCGCTTTACTGCGCAACTCGAACGATATATTACTCTTTCGCATAGTGTGTTGGCACCTCGAGCAGCGCAGTTGTCGAAGAACGCCTATCGCTCAGTGACTCCGGTGCTGATTTCGTTGACAGTGATGATTGTCATATTGTTGATGCTCTACTACTTTATCTACATCTATGGCGTCAACCCTATCAAGCGAATGAATCGTTCGCTCGCAGATCATATCTCTTTCAAGTTGCCATACAAAGCAAAGGCGGAGATGATTGACGAGATAAAGGAGTTGAACGATAATATCGAGAATCTTATCAACCTCTCGAAGTCTAACAAAAATTAGAGCGAAGATGCGATTTAGTGTTATTTTGAGATATGTCGGCACAGTGATGCTTTGCCTCTCTGCTATTATGGCAGTTTCGGCAGGTATCTCGTATGTGTCAAATGATACGGGCTTCTATCCGTTGCTGTTGTCGGCATTGCTGACATTGTTGCTCGGAGGTTTCCCAATGATTTTTGTGTCGAAGGCGGATAGCATTACCACCAAGGAGGGCTTTATGATTGTCGTGGGCTCGTGGGTGGTGTCGTGCGTTGTAGGTATGTTCCCATATCTGATTTGGGGAGGAGAGTTCTCGCTGGTGAATGCTTGGTTCGAGAGCGTTTCGGGCTTTACGACTACGGGAGCGTCGATTTTGACCAATATCGAGGCGTTGCCTCAGGGCTTGCTCTTCTGGCGTACAGCGACCAACTGGATTGGTGGCGTCGGCGTTGTGATGTTTGCGCTTTTGATTTTGCCATCGCTCGGAACAAATAAGATGGCGTTGTCGGGCATCGAACTCTCGTCATTGGCGAAGGACAACTATCGCTACCGCACGCAGATGGTTGCCAAGATTTTGCTGACCATCTATATCGGCTTGACCATTATCGCTACCCTTCTGTTGAAATTCTCGGGTATGCGCTGGTTTGATGCGCTCAACCACGCTATGTCGGCATCGGCTACGGGCGGATTCTCTACGAAGAATGCCAGCGTAGGATTCTACGATAGCGCACTTATCGAGTGGGTGCTGATTGCGGTGATGTTCATCTCGAGTCTCCACTATGGTCTTATCTATTCGACCTTCACGCGCAAGGCAAATAATATCTTCCGTTCGGAGGTTGTGCGTGTATATGTCGGAATCATCGTGGGTGCAACATTGCTCATCAGTGCGAGTCTCTTCTTTGTGGATATCTATCCCGACTTCTTCACTTCGATGCGTAAGTCGGTATTCCAGGTGGTGTCGATTATCACGACTACGGGATTTGCTACGGCTGACACGAATGTCTGGACTCCGTTTGCGGTGGTTATTCTGATTATCCTATCGATGATCTGTGGTTGTGCAGGTTCAACATCGGGAGGAGCAAAGGTCGATAGAGTTTTGCTCTATTTCAAGGTTTTGGTTGCTCGCCTGCGTGGTCAGCAGCATCCAAATGCAGTTATTCGTATCCGCTTGGATGGCATCTTGCAGGAGGATCGTCAGGTGAATACCGTAACACTCTTCCTTACTACCTATTTCGCATTGATTCTCTTGGGTACTCTTACAAGCACCTTGTTCGGTTTGGATTTGCTTAGCGCATTTTCGTCGTCGGTAGCATTCCTTGGAAATGTAGGACCAGGTTTTGGCGAGGTGGGTTCATTGGACAACTATGCCGCGATGCCATCGATGTTGAAGGTTCAAGGTTCGATTTTGATGCTGATGGGACGTTTGGAAATATTTGGATTTATTCAGTTCTTGTTTATTAGAATGTGGCGATGAAACGAGCGATTATATTTGCAATGGCGACTGCGTGTGCCGTAGGTGCGCAAGCGCAGAGCGTAAAAGATTTCGAGAGAGTCGGTTTTATGCGCGACTCGGTGGCGGAGGTGCTCGCGGAGCATCGTACCAACTATGCCAAGAATGAGGCGATGCGCGAGAAACTGACGCCAACTATACTCTCGCTCGAGAAGGAGGTTGTCCGTCTGCAAAGCGAGTACGACAAGATTGTTGAAACGTTGGCGCAGAAGGATGCTAAGGATGCGCTTGTGGCGTATGAACAGGCTGTCAAGGAGGCAAAAAATGCTACCAAGGAGGTGAAGGTTGTAGAGGAGAATAAAAATTCGGCCTACACCCCTGACAAGGCGCGAATGAAGCGTAACTTGGTGGCAAACGACTACTTTGCTGAGCGACTCTCGCCGAGCGATTACAAGAGTCTCTGCGATGCTCAAAAGCGCGAGGCAAAAGTGAAGGAGGTAGTTGAACTCTACTTCAAGAAGTATGGTGAGTTGCTCGCCTTGCAACGCCAATATATGGAGGTTCCGACCAAGGCTGAGGCAGATGTGCAGACCAAACTCTTTAATGCAAAGAGTGAGGAATTGGTCGCTTTAGATAGCGAGATAACCACTCTTTGGTCGTCGCTCTACTACAATAAGATTTATGCCTATGACCTGCTGATGGAGCGTAGCGGCGAGACCGCAATGATTGATTTGTCGGCGGAGTGTGCTGCACGAGCAGAGCGTGAGGTGAACGAGAATAGCGACACCTATCAGTCGGATGCATTGGTTGGTTACTTTGCCCGCAAGAAGGCTTTGACCGAGTATGAGATGCAGATTGCATCGAAACTCACGCTTACCCCATCGCGTGATTCGTTGAAGACAGTGATGGCGTCGTTGAAGAATCGTGACTATCGTTTGTCGAAGTTGTCGTTGCAGCGTCGTAGTTTCATCGAGTACGAAGATATCTCGGTGAAAGTTCCGACCATCTACAACTCCAAGAATCCAGTTCCGCAGACCAAAGTCTACGACTATGGTACGGTATATCGTATCCGTGTAGGCCTCTTCTCGAAGCGACCAAATGTCTCGGCATTGCGAGGCGTAGTGCCGTTGTCGTACACTACCGCCTACAATAACGGAATGTACGCCTATTTCGTTGGCGGTTTCCGCACCGAGCAGGAGGCAAAGGAGGGTGTGGCACAGTTGAAGAAACTCGGATTCCGCGACCCTATCATTGCCGTTTGGGTTGATGGAGAGTACTACTCTACTCTCGAGGAGATGCGTCGTTCGCAGAGTCAATTCAATATCGAGATTTCGGGCGTAACGACATTGTCTGACGAGATGAAGGCGACAATACTCTCACACAAGAGCGATTGCACCATATCGCGTATTGGCACAACCTTCGTGGTTGGTACGTTCGAGGGTAAGTCGGTGGCGGAGGCAGTCGTAGCCGACTTGAAGAAGATTAATGCTACTATAAACGCAAATATTACTAAACAATAAATCCAAAAGAGATGAAAAAACTATTAATCTTGGCTATTGCAGCCATCGTAATGCCTATGTTGGCATCGGCAAAAGATTGTCCGAAGGCTGACGAGAAGGCGCAAGTTGTTGCAGGAAATGCGCGTTTTACTGTGCTTACTCCGCAGATGATTCGTATGGAGTGGTCGGAGGATGGTAAGTTCGAGGACCGAGCTACCTTGACCTTCGTGAATCGTAAGTTGGATGTTCCTCAGTTCAAGGTGAAGCAGAGCAAGTCGAAGCTCACAATCACCACCTCGCACGTAACCCTCACCTACAAGAAGGGTGCAAAGTTCTCGGCAGAGAATCTCTCGGCAGAGATTTTGGTGGCAGGCAAGAAGGTGGTATGGCACTATGGTGATCTGGATACCCAAAACCTTATGGGTACGACACGCACTCTCGATGGTTATTATGCGTTGAATCACCCTAAGAATCGCAAGAAAAAACTCAGCCCAATGGAGACTGGTCTGTTGTCGCGTAGCGGTTGGAGCGTAGTTGATGATTCGTCGCGCCACGTCTTCGTTCCAGTTGAGTCGCATTGGAAGAATTGGGTTGAGTGTCGTCCCGAGGGCGATCGCCTCGACTTGTATCTCTTCGCTTACGGTCACGAGTACACCAAGGCGTTGAAGGACTATACTCGTGTTGCAGGAGACGTTCCATTGCCTCCAAAGTATACTTTTGGTTATTGGTGGAGCCGCTACTGGCAGTATTCAGACAACGAGTTGCGCGACTTGGTCGAGACTATGCGTTCGATGGATATTCCGCTCGATGTGTTGATTATCGATATGGACTGGCACGAAACCTGGGGATTGTCAAGATACAACCCTAAGAAGGATGAGTATGGTCAGCGAGTTGGCTGGACTGGATATACCTGGAAGCAGCAGTTGTTCCCTTCGCCAGAGAACTTCCTCAAGTGGTGCCACAAGCAGAACCTCAAGACCTCGTTGAATCTCCACCCAGCATCGGGTATTCAGCCATACGAGGAGCCTTATAAGCGTTTCACAGAGGCTTATGGCTGGAAAGAGGAGGGCAAGAGCGTTCCTTTCAAGATGTCGGAGCAGAAGTGGGCTGACGCCTACTTCAATACCGTTCTCGGCCCAATGGAGAAGCAGGGAATCGATTTCTGGTGGCTCGATTGGCAGCAGTGGGTAACAAGTAAGTACGTTAAGGACTTGAACAACACCTTCTGGCTCAACCACACTTTCAACCACCATATGGCAGAGAAGAGTAACGAGCGCCCAATGATTTATCACCGTTGGGGAGGTCTCGGTTCGCACCGCTATCAGGTAGGTTTCTCGGGTGATGTGTATATCGCTTGGGAGGCGTTGGCATTTATGCCTTGGTTTACATCTACCGCGTCGAACGTATGCTACGGCTACTGGGGACACGATATTGGTGGTCATATGTTCCACAAGGAGGACGAGAAAGTAACAAATCCGGAGTTGTACTTGCGTTGGTTGCAGAATGCGGTATTTACCCCAATATTCAAAACCCACTGTACAAAGGATAGTGTTATCGAGCGTCGTATCTGGCAGTTCCCTAACCATATGTTGGATATGCGTGCTACAATGCACTTGCGCTATGCGCTCGTTCCTTATATCTACGCTGCAGCGCGTCAAACATTCGATACAGGTGTTGCGATGTGCCGTCCTATGTACTACTCGCAACCAGAGCACGATAAGGCATACAACTCACCAGAGCAGTATATGTTCGGTGACAACTTGCTCGTAGCATCGATTGTTTCGCCAGCAGATAAGACAACTGGTATGGCTTCGCGCAAGGTATGGTTGCCAAAGGGCGAGAAGTGGTTTAATATGGTTAGCGGCAAGATGTACGACGGTAGCGACGAGGATGTAGAGATTCACTGTACTTTGTCGGAGAATCCATACTTTGCAAAGGCCGGCTCGATTATTCCGATGTATCCAAAGTCGGTGCGTAACCTTCAGCAGACTCTTAACTCGTATGTTTTGACCTTCGTCCCTGGTGGCGACGGTGAGGCTACCATCTACGAGGATGATGGCAAGTCAAAGGACTACTCTACCGCCTACGCTACAACAAAGGTTACAAAGCGCACCGAGGGTAATAAGGTTGTTATCACTATCGCTCCTCGCAAGGGCGCGTTCGAGGGTGCTACCGCTACAAACAACTATGAGTTGCGTTTGCCAGCAAACTACCCTCCAAAGTCGGTACGCGTAGATGGCAAGGAGTTCAAGTATGCTCGTTATGCTGAGGTTGGTGAGTGGGGCTATGATGGCTACACGCTCGCTCCTTACATCGTTGTAGGCGAGGTTGACAATGCGAAGGGCTGCGTTGTTGAGATTGAGTTTGCTGAGGGCGACTTGGCAGCACAGCATAAGTTGTATGGTATGCAGGGTATTGTTAATCGTTGCGTAGCCCTCACTGCTGAGCTCAAGGAGGTTTATGGTAAGTACTACGATCCATATCCGCTTCTCCCTGACTTCTATATGAATGTGTCGCAGGCTCCTAACTTTATTATGGAGTTCCCTCAGGATATTCACAAGAGCGTAGAGAACTACTACAAGTCGCTCGCAGAGTGTCTCGTCGAGTTTGAGAAGATGGATAAGTTCCCTGCTGAGTTCCGTGCTCGTGTTAAGGCGTTACTCACAAAGCAGTAGAATATGTTGAAGAATATTGTATTTGACCTCGGTGGCGTTGTAGTGCATCACAACGAGGAGGGCTTCAAGCAACACTTGGGCGACTTCTTCAGCTTCGTCTTTGGTGCGACTATGGCTGGAGTTCCGCAGTTCTGGCTTGACTTCGATAATGGTTTGTTGACACTCGAGGAGACGGCAGTTGAGGTTGCCAAGTTCCGTAACTGCGAGGTAGATACTGCGAGGAAGAATATCGAACGCGCAGTTGAGTTGCAAGAGGAGGTCTTGCCTACCATCGCTCTTATCAATGAGTTGAAGGAGCGTGGCTATAAACTCTACGTCTTGTCGAATATGTCGAAGGAGTATATCGCATACTTGCGTAAGTTGCCGGTGTTCGAGTTGTTCGATGGTCAGATTGTCTCGTGTGAGGTTGGCTGCGGCAAACCTCACCGCGAGATTTACGACATCTTGCTCTCGCGCTACGAGCTAAACCCTTCCGAGACCATCTTTATTGACGACAGAATCGATAATGTTGAGGTCGCAGTCGAGATGGGTATCACTCCATTCCACTTCGACCGCAAGAACCCAGAGGCGTCGTGCAAGGAGTTGCGCAAAGTGATTTATAACGAATAAAACGAGATACCGATGAGAAGAATCTTATTTGTGACTATGGCGGTAGTAATGCCGTTGATAGTTATGGCGCAGAGCGTACGTAAAGAGGTGCAGTTGGCGGACGGCTGGCGTTTTTCGCTCGAGAACGACGCTATGAAGCAGGCGGGCGATAAGGTTGCTGCCGAGAACTACAATGATGCATTGTGGGAGGTAGTTGCGGTACCGCACGACTGGGCTATCAAAGGTCCTTTTAGCGAGGAGATTGATAAGCAGGTGAGGATGGTCGTTGAGGATGGCGAGACTAAACCGCAACTTCGTACTGGTCGCACTGGAGGTCTTCCATTTATCGGTACGGGATGGTATCGCGTGAAGTTCACAGTGCCCGAGGCTTGTGAACGAGCAATCCTCTCGTTTGGTGGCGTATTTGGCGAGCCAGAGGTCTATGTGAATGGTCATAAGGCTGGCGAGTGGAAAAATCCTTACAACGCCTTCAATGTCGATGCTACACCATACGTCTATCGCGATGGTCGCGAGAATGTGTTGGCGGTCAAGGCTACGATGCACCCATTCTCGAGCCGTTGGTATCCTGGAGGCGGAATCTTCCGACCAGTATTCCTTACGACGACGTCGGTGACTGCAATCGACTGCTGGGGCTTGAATATGACTACCCTTTCGCTCAACGAGAGGGGCGATGTCACCGCTTCGTTCGAGGTGCAGACTACTGGCTATGCAGGTAAGAATCTCATAGCTCGTTGGAGTGTTGCCGATAAGGTATTCGAACAGGAAATAGATGGCAATGGTAAGGCGTTTACGGCACAAAACTTCACCCATATTACACCTTGGTCGCCTGAGATACCAAAGCTCTACGATATGAAGGTGGAGTTGTTGTCGGTGTCGGCCAATGGCTTGCAGACTGTGATAGATTGCAAGATCGAGCGTATCGGCTTTAGAACAATTCGTTTCTCGCCAGAGCGAGGCTTCGAGTTGAATGGCAAGACGCGCAAGATTAAGGGCGTATGTATGCACCACGACCTCGGAATGTTGGGTGCGGCCGAGAATAAGGCGGCAATCCGTCGTCAGCTCGAGTTGCTCAAGTCGATGGGTTGTGATGGTATTCGCACCTCGCACAATATGCCTTCGAAGTGGCAGATGGATCTCTGCGATGAGTTGGGATTCTTGGTTATGGCCGAGAGCTTCGACGAGTGGGCAGAGGCGAAGGTTGATAATGGCTATCATCGTTTCTTCTACGATTGGTACAAGCGCGACTTGGCAAACCTTGTGAATAACCATAAACTCCACCCATCGATTATTATGTGGAGTGCGGGTAACGAGGTGCGCGAGTTGTGGTACGCACCGAAGGATAAGAGCAATAATATCGGCGCAACGATCTCGCAGATGCTGGTTGGTGAGTTCCACCGCTTAGATCCTTCGCGCCCTGTGACTATCGGAATGAATAAACTCATTCTTAATACGGAGATGGGTGCAGCGCAAGTATTTGATATCCCAGGATTCAACTACCATCCACACCGCTATGACGAGGCGTATGCTAAGTCGGGACACGGATTTATCCTCGGTTCGGAGACCGCTTCGACCGTATCTTCGCGTGGCGTTTACCACTTCCCAGTGAAGAATACATACGTCGCAAATAAGGGCAAGGCGGAGCGTGCCGCAATGGAGAAGAATATCGTATTCAGCGACTACCATAATAGTAGCTATGATACCGAGGTTGTAACTTGGGGCAACTTGCCTGATTACGACTGGGTGCAGCAGGAGGATAAGCCTTGGGCTATTGGCGAGTTCGTATGGACTGGTTTCGACTATCTCGGCGAGCCTTCGCCATACAACGAGGTTTGGCCTTCGCGCAGCAGTTATTTCGGAATTATCGACTTGGCTGGTCTGCCAAAGGATCGCTACTACCTATATCGCTCGCAATGGAATACTGAGCAACCTACAATCCACCTTCTTCCGCATTGGAACTGGGCAGGTCGTGAGGGCGAAATAACCCCAGTCTATTGCTATACCAACTACCCTACTGCGGAGTTGTTCGTCAATGGCAAGAGTCAGGGCAAGCGCACCAAGACTAAGGATGGCGATATTCTCGATCGCTATCGCTTACGTTGGAACGAGGTTAAGTACGAACCAGGCGAGATAAAGGTTGTTGTTTACGATAAGAATGGCTTGAAGGTTGGCGAAAAGAGCATAAAGACCGCAGGCAAACCACATCATATCGAACTCTGTGCCAATCGTGGTACGGGAGCAAAGGCGCGTAGTTATGCCGATATGTATAACACTTGCAACCCGTCGCAATTCTCGTTGGGTGGCACATTGAAGGCCGATGGCGAGGATATGGCGTTTGTCTCGGTGCGTGTTGTGGATAAGAATGGCAACTTCTGCCCTACGGCAACTAATCAACTTACGATGAAGGTTACGGGTGCTGGAGTGTTCAAGGGCGTATGCAATGGCGACCAGACTTCGTTGGAGGTGTTCACCAGTCCAACAATGAAACTATTTAGTGGAGAGTTGGTTGTAGGCGTGCAGACCACCAAGCAGGCGGGCGATATTGTATTGAAGGTGTCGGGCAAGGGCGTTGCTTCGGCTTCGATAACACTCAAGTCGGAATAGGAAACAAATTATACATATATATAGATGGAAGAAATTTTAGAGATGGAGATGTCGCACCCATACTACGATGTAGTGGTTATTGGTGGCGGTGCGGCAGGACTTATGGCAGCAGGAACAGCGGCGAAGGTCGGTAACAAAGTCTTGTTGCTCGAGAAGATGGAGAAACCCGCGCGTAAGGTGCGTATTACTGGTAAAGGTCGTTGTAACTTGACGAATGCTCGCCCTGTAGAGGAGTTTGGCGAGAATGTTCGCACAAATGCCGAGTGGTTGAATGTTGCAATGTCGGAGTTTACCAATCGTTCGACTATGCGCTTCTTTGAGCGTATGGGCGTGAAACTCGTTACCGAGCGTGGTGAGCGAGTATTTCCCGAGAGTGGTAAGGCGGCAGATATTGCAAATGCGCTGGAGTTCTATTGTCGAGACTACGATGTGGAGATTCAGTGCAACTCGCGTGTAACCGAGATTTTGGTTGCTGACGGCAAGGTCTATGGTGTGAAGTATATGAATAAGCGCGGCTTTATCCGCAAGATCGAGGTTGCGAATGTGATTATCGCTACGGGTGGTGTATCTTATCCTGGAACTGGTTCTACGGGTGACGGCTATACCTTTGCCGATCGCGTAGGTCATAGCGTGGAGTCGGTACGACCTTCGCTTACGCCGCTCATTTCGAATCATCCGCAGATTGAGTATATCAAGGATGTGTGGTTGAAGAATATCAATGCACGATTGTTCATCGCTGGCGAGATGGTGCGCGAGGAGTTCGGTGAGATGTCATTCTCGAATCGTGGTTTGGAGGGTGCAGTAATTCTTCGCCTGAGCCGCGATGCTGTGGATGCTTTGCTCGAGGAAAAGAGCGTCAAGATTGAACTAGACCTCAAACCTGCATTGACCGAGGAGATTCTTCGTGAGCGTATCAAGCGCGAGGTTGCCGAGATGCGCCCAGAGGATTTCTTTGCTGAGTTGGTGCGTCGCTTGGTGCCAAAGCCACTCGTTGTGCCTATCTGCAAGGAGTTGGATGTTCACTCGCGCCTCTATATCTCGAAGGTGTCGGATAAGGAGTTTGAGCGACTTATCAAGGTGTTGAAGGGTTGGTCGTTCCCAATTTCGGACTATGCGCCATTCGAGTATGCTGTGGTTACCGCTGGCGGCGTAAGTTGCTCGGAGGTGAATGAATACACGATGGAGTCGTTGAAGATTAAGGGTATGTACTTTGCTGGCGAGGTGTTGGATGTTGATGCTAACACGGGTGGATACAACCTCCAAATCGCATTCTCGACAGGTCACTTGGCAGGATTGCTTAAAAAGTAAAAATAGATATGAAAAATAGCGGTCGTAGTCTTAAGCGTCGTCTGCAACTGTTGGGTAATAGAATCTCGCGCATCAAGCATCGCAAAGGTCACGGTGTCCATTCGCCGTTTGTCTATGGCTTTGTGCGCAGAGTTCTTATGACCAAAACACTCTGTGAAGGAACTGGAACGGCTCTTTATGATGCACTCTTTGCTGAGGGTGTTGCCGAGAAACGTGCGCGAGAACTGCACAATACCTTATATTATATTGAGGGGCAAAGCTACTCGATTAATGAGGTGGAGTGCGACCTTTCGATACTCTTGGCAGACTACCCTACAGACAACTTGCGTGTAGCATACGAGGAGGCGAAGGCAGAGGGTGTTACACTTGCCATTTGTCAACCCTACTTGAATCGCGAGCGACAGAACGAGGTTAAGACGATGATTGAGGAGCATCGCTCTACGACAATCGACAACCGCGCCTACATACTATTTTTCAATAACAGATTACCAAAACAACACTATCGTCTATGAAGTTATACACAAAAGGTGGAGATAAGGGACGTACCTCGCTTATCGGAGGCGAACGTGTACGCAAGACCGATGTACGCGTAGAGGCGTATGGCACGGCTGACGAGTTGCAGGCAAATATCGCCTACTTGGCTGATAAAATGTCGCACGAAGAGGTGTTACTACCCTACGTCGAAGATTGTCGCAAGATTTGCTCGTTGCTGATGACGACTTGTTCGTTGTTGGCTCTTGGCGATGGATGCAAGGGCAAGATTCAACCCCATTCGGAAGAGGATATCGCTTGGCTCGAAGGTCGCATAGATGCCCTGCAAGAGGTGTTGAAACCAGTCGAGTACTTTACAATCCCTGGTGGTTGCGAACTCTCGTCGTTCTGTCACATTTGCCGTACGGTGTGCCGTCGTGCAGAGCGCCGCGCGATTGAGGCGGCAGAGAATTACGAGGTGGATGGCTCATTGCTAATCTTGTTGAATCGCCTTTCAGACTATCTCTACGCCTTGTGTCGTACCATTACTGAGCGACTCAATGCGGAGGAGATTTTGTGGAGACCTTAAACTATTAAACGTAAAAATATGAAGAAGATTTTTGTTATTTCACTCTTGCTCTTCGCGTTGATGCGCGTCGATGCTGCGAATATTCGTGGTCGCGTAACTTGCGATGGAGTTGGAGTTAAGGGCGTGATGGTTACCGATGGTATCACCTCTACACGCACAAACAAGAAGGGCGCCTACAAGCTCACTACTGACAACGAGCATTCGCACTTTGTCTATATCTCGGTGCCGTCGGGATACGAAGTGCCCACAGTGCGCGGTTTTATGCCTGATTTCTATCGCGCATTGAACAAGAAGGAGCGCGAGTATAACTTTACGCTCAAGGCTGTTGACCAGACCAACTACTACCTTATCGTGTCGGCGGATATTCACGTTCGTAACAGATGTATGACTACGAAGGATCCTATACGACAGATGCCGTTGAGCAATCCTGTAGGTGAGATCGATGCTAAGACCTTTGCTCGCACCTATATGCCGACATTGAAGAACTACGTTTCGAGCTTGCCTTCGGGTGCTAAGGTCTACGGACTCAACCTCGGTGATATGAGCAACGAGTCGCACTGGAAGCGTTATGGTGGCGATTTGGAGAACTTCGTGAAGGTATGCAAGGATATGCCTATCCAGACTTATACCGCAATCGGCAACCACGAGCACGATATGAAGGCGCGCGATATCTTTGACGATGACGATACTGCAGCCGAGTTGGAGTATATGAAGGTATTTGGTCCTACCTACTACTCGTTCAATATCGGAGGTGTGCATTATGTTGTTCTCGACAATGTGAAGTATTGCAACCACAAGTCGAAGGGTCGTGACCGCAATTACGAGGTGCGATTTACACAGGATCAAATTGATTGGGTGAAGCAGGATGCTGCGTTGATGCCGAAGGATACTAAGCACGTTGTATTTGCTTGGCATTGCCCATCGTATCGTCGTCGTACGGGTGGCGAGGCTACACACAACGCCGATGAGATTCTCTCGAAGTATGCTTCGTACCGCTTGCCTATGACTGTCCTTACCGGTCACAACCACCAGTCGGAGATTGTAACGGTTGCCAACTATCCGAAGACAACGGAGTATATCCACCCTTCGGTGTCAGGTTCGTGGTGGTACTACCCATTGTGTAATGATGGCGCACCTGCAACCTTCACTCGCTACGACTTCTCTAATGGTGTGCTCACAGCTCGCGAGAGTGTTAATTTCACCGACCACTCTGAGCAGAAGTTCCGCCTCTATAATAAGGGCGTATTCAACAAGCGCGGCGAGCAGGTTTTGCGTCTTAATATTTGGGATTGGCACCCTGATTGGCGATTCGAGATTTACGAGAATGGAACAAAGGTGTCGAAACCGCAGTGGTCGCAGATTCGACTCAAGGACCCACTCTACGATGAGATGCGCGAAGCAACTGGCAATGGAATCAAGAAATTCAAGTTCTTGAACACCGCAACTACCTACCACTTCTTCGAGTATAAGCCGCAGAATAACGATGCCGAGATTCGCATCGTGGCTACGGACGAGTTCGGCAAGGAGTATTTCAGCGTCACAACACGTGTGGAGTAACGAACGGGTAAAATTTGGAATTACCATTTTTGACCTACATAAAACATTAACGTCATTCCGAGCGAGTGAAGCGAGCGTGGGAATCTCCCACATATCTGGTAGCGAGGAGATTGCCACAGTCGCTACGCTTCTTCGCAATGACGTATAAATCAAAAAGTGGTAATTCCTAAATTTTTTTTCGCAAGTGCTTGTATATTAGAAATTTTTTATACTTTTGCACTCGCTTTTGAGAGAATATTCAAAAACAACTAAAAAAATATAAGACTATGTATTGGACACTTGAACTTGCATCTAAGTTGGAGGATGCACCTTGGCCAGCAACAAAAGAGGAGTTGATTGACTATGCAACTCGCTCTGGCGCACCACTCGAAGTAATCGAGAACCTTCAGGAGATTGAGGACGACGGCGAGTCGTATGAGAGCATCGAGGAGATTTGGCCAGACTACCCTTCAAAGGAGGACTTCTTCTTTAATGAGGAGGAGTATTAGACAGGAATATCAGCGTAAGTTGCTGATTATCAACAGGAGGAACAAGGAGTAATTTTCTTGTGCCTCCTTTTTTCTATTATAAAAACACCATATATTCTTGTGTATTTTCCGTATCCTCCTAAGGTTTCTATTGATTTTCTTGTGTATTTTCCGTATCTTTGCGTCATCCTCTGTAATATTAAAACAAGAAGCATTATATGGGCAGACATAGGAGAGAAGCACCATCAGGTAAACTAAGATTACTATATCCTAAATCTAATCCTGATACACATAAACTTTATACTATCTACTATGAGTACACTTGGCTTAAAGATACCATCCAAAAGAGTACTCAGGTTAAAGCTCGTATTGATGATTGGAATAAGGATGGCAACAGGGGAAAAGGAGAACTTCGTGCATCATTCGGTAGCGATTACAAGCGTATCAACTCAATGCTCAATGATAAGTTGCTTCAGTATGATGCAACCCTCTTGGAGTATGCCCAAAAGCATCCTCATCGAATGTGTAAGGAAATTATACATTCTATTCTCCACGATGCCCCACTCACACGACAGGATGAGGGCAATGACTTTGTAGAGTATGTACTTAAATGCTTAGAGTCAAAGTATGTAAGAAACAAGATAGGTAAGAGTAGATATGAGAATGGCAAGAGTGGTATGAGTATCTTCAAGGAGTTTCTTGTATCACAGGGCAAGGGTACATATAAGCCTGATGCTATCTATTTAGGTCAAGTTAATATATCTTTAATAGAGGATTATATAACATACAGGCGTGAAGTAAAAGGGAACAAGGATGCTACTATCAATCACGCTCTTACACCAATTATTTCAGCAATGGAGCGTGCTAATAATGAAGGGTTGATTGATTCTCGTGTATATGCAGATATAAAGGAATGCCGAGTTGTAGAACAACCCGTGTTGGATAATGAGCAGTTTGATGGTAAATCATATCTAACAAAAGAGCAACTAAATAAGTTGATAGAGTTCTACAATCAAGACACTGAACCAAGACGCAAGGAGTATATTGAGATGTTCCTATTTGCCTTCCACACAGGAGGTTTGCGTATGGTTGATATAATGACTTTGATGTGGAGTCATATAAGCATAGAGAAGAAAGAACTTAGAAAGATTCAGGTAAAAACAGCGAATGGCAGACACCCTCGACATACAATCCCACTAAATGATGCAGCCATTGCAATACTCCACAAATGGAAAGAGCGTGCTCGTAGAGAAAAATTCGTATTTGACTTAGTGCAAGACTCTTTCAATATAGATGATACTGATAATCTATACTATGTAAGAAATAGTTGTGATAGGAAGGTAAATCAATCCCTACATATTGTAGGTGACAGAATTGGCTTGGATTTCAACTTATCGTTCCATACAGCAAGACATACATTCGCAATCTTGGCGTTAAATGATGGAATGAGTTTGTCTATGGTTAGTAGATTTCTCGGACACTCATCAACTGATATTACTGAGCAGGTTTATGCGGATTACCTCCCCACTACTCTTGCCGAGGAATTAGATAAATTAGACTACTATTTTGTGCCTAATTTTGAGGCTCAAACACCCCCTCTGTAGTGCAAATTTTAATTGAAGTTATTGAGCCTACTAAAACTTTTAGGGGTAGGCTTAGTAAATAAGGGTACGGGCTGTTGGTCGTGAAAATTTTACCCCCAAATTTCGCCTGAAAAATATCGAACCTACTATACTTTTTGAACTTAACATACTATTTATAATAAAACACTTAATAGTATGGAGTACAAAAGAAAACAAAGGTCGATGAGCGACATAACAAAGAAGAAAATATCCGCTAAGTTGAAGGGACGAAGAAAGAGCTTTCAGCATTGCAGTAACATCAGCAAAGGATTGGAAAATTATTGGCAGCAGATACCACAGCAACAGGCTGATGATATTATCAATAATGGGATGTAAGAATATAAGCCTATCTAAATTGGATAGGCTTATTCTATTTAATCATAAACATCAA
>JAZQWU010000121.1:0-13631 GCA_045632505.1 Alistipes sp.
CTTCGCCGACTTACCCACTACGACTATTGGCAGGATACGCTGAAACCCTCGATTTTGGTCGAGAGTGGAGAAGATTTCTTGCTATATGGTATGGGCGAGAGAGTTATTCGTGAGGTGGCACGAGCAATGCGCAACGGCTACAATGCAAAACTCTTGCGAGGGTTGAAACAAGTAGGCTTCTTGGCGGATAAGAAGTTTGTTGAGGCTCTGCCGAGCGAGAAGACGATAATGCTCCACTCCTTCGAGCAGTGCCGAAAGGATAAGCGAGCCTTTGGCGAGAATTTTACCAAAGAGGAGACCGAGAGCAACCGTCTCGAGAGCGAGAATATCCTTGTCGAAAAGACGGGCAACGACTATGTCGTAATCAACCCTATGCACTCGGCGTTGTCGAGCGAGGAGTTGGATTCGGCATTTGACCTTCCATATATGCGAGCACCGCATCCGCGCTACAAGGGGCGTGGTGACATCCCTGCGTGGGAGATGATTAAGCACTCGGTGAATATCCACCGCGGCTGCTTTGGCGGTTGTTCGTTCTGCACGATTTCGGCACATCAGGGCAAGTTTATCTCGTCGCGTAGCGAGGCTTCGATTATGCGCGAGGTTGAGGCTGTCACCAAGATGCCTGACTTCCGCGGCACAATCACCGACATCGGTGGTCCTTCGGCAAATATGTACAACTTGGGCGGCAAGAACAAAAACGCCTGCGCCAAGTGTGTGCGTCCATCGTGCTTGCATCCGAAGGTCTGCCCAAATCTGAATAACGACCACCGCCCACTGCTCGACCTATACCGCAAGATTCGCACCTTCAAGGGGGTGAAACACGCATATATCGGCAGCGGCATCCGCTACGACTTATTCGACAACTCGGACTATCTGCGCGAGGTGGTGGTGCATCACACATCGGGACGATTGAAGGTTGCGCCCGAGCACACCGAGGACGGTGTTCTCGCATTGATGCGTAAGCCGTCGTTCTCGTTGTTCGAGGAGCTGAATCGCAAGTTTAACCGCATCTGCCGCGATAATGGTCTGCGCTACCAACTTATACCTTATTTTATCTCCTCGCACCCAGGATGTCGCGAGGCGGATATGCGCGCCTTGTCGCAGAAGGTACTTGGCAAGTTGAATTTCACGTTGGAGCAGGTGCAGGACTTGACACCTACGCCGATGACGCTCTCGTCGGTGATGTTCTATACGGGCGAAAATCCATACACAGGTGAGAAGGTCTATGTTGCTCGTTCACAGGATGATAAGCGCAAGCAGAAGCAATATTTCTTCAAGAAAAATCAATATCAAAAATAACTAAAACTATGAAAACCATCCTTATTCTTTTCAGTATCTTTATGCTCGCAACAAGTTGTGGCAGTGGCGAAACTCCAACTCCGCCAACACCTCCAGCATCGAAGTACCAGAAGTACGCCAATGAGAAAGAGATTAAGATTATGAGCTTCAATGTCCGCACCAAGACCAGTAGCGACGAGGGCGTAAACCATTGGGATCAGCGCAAAAAGGCGTGCATCGCTCTTATCAAGGACCACAAACCGACCATCATCGGTTTCCAGGAGGCTCAGTATGGCTCGCAGTGGGCATACCTCAAGGAGCAGTTGCGCGCTGACTACGATGGTTATGGCGTAGGTCGTACCGATGGCAAAGAGTCGGGCGAGACTATGGGTATCCTCTACGATCGTAACCTTGTCGAGATGATTGACTGTGGAACATTCTGGCTCTCGGAGACTCCAGAGAAACCATCGAGAAGCTGGGGTATGACTATGAACAGAACTGCCACTTGGGGTCTCTTCAAGCACCTCCATACTGGCAAGGAGTTCTTCTATATTAATACCCACCTTCCGCTCACAAACGACAAATACGGCGATACTCCAAAGATTGAGGGTATGAAGATTATTGCTAACAAGTTCCAGGAGTACAAGAAGCAGGTAGATGCTCTCTTCCTCACCGGTGACCTCAATGTTGAGGCTTCTCACGAGGCTATGGATGCAATCAAGAGTTTTATGCGCAATGCTCGTACCTATGCGAATCGCACCGATAACTATGGTACCACAAATGGCTTCGAGTCTGACTCTAAAAATAGCAAGATTGACCACATCTACTACAGCAAGGAACTCAAAAACCCTGTTGAGTACTACACTATCAAAGATTCTTACGAGGGCATTAAGTTCGTATCAGACCACTATCCAATTTATACCATCATCAAACTAAAGTAAAAATCGTTCTGATGCGTTCTTTTTGCACCAATCTGCGGATTCCAAGTACCTCACATAGGTTTACTATGCTCGGCACTTGTCGCCTTGCTTGGCGCAAAAATAATCTCATCATTTACGATTTTTGAGGTTAGCAGAGTTCTGATGAGTTCTTTTTGCACGAGTCGTCGGATAGCGAGTTGCTCACATAGGTTTACTATGCTCCGCACTCGCTACCTAGCCTCGCACAAAATTTCCTCCACCATAAGCAATTTTTTTGGTGGTAGTGGTGCTGCGGATTTGTCGCCTAGTGTCGCAAAAAATAATCTCACCATAAGCAATTTTTTGGGTGGGTTGATGTATCATTAAAAAAGATTCCTATGAAGACTTTGTTTACATTGATAATTCCCTTGTTGATGTTTGTGGGATGTTCTAAGCCTTCGGGTGAGGAGCAGACAACGCCAACACCAGCGCCATCGCGTCCCGAGTTTAAGAAGTATGCCGACGAGGACGAGATAAAGATTATGAGTTTCAACATCCGCAATGCATCTACCGAGACTGATCCAGCAAATAATTGGGACAACCGCAAGGAAGCTTGCATCGAACTCATCAAAGATCACAAACCGACCCTTATCGGTCTCCAAGAGCCTCGCTTCACTACCCAATGGTTATACTTCAAGGAGCAGCTCAAGGATAGCTACAGTGCCTATGGCGTAAGCCGCCTCTCAGGTGACGAGACGGGCAATGGCGAGTGTATGGGAATTCTCTACGACAAGTCACTCATCAAACTCGTTGAGGCTGGTACATTCTGGCTCTCAAAGACTCCCGACAAACCATCCAAGAGTTGGGATTCTGCCTACGAGAGAAGTGCCACTTGGGGTGTCTTCAAGCATATCCCATCGGGAAAACACCTCTACTACATAAACACTCACCTCGATAACGAAGGAAACGAAGCGCGCATAGAGGGTATGAAACTCATATCCAAATACCTTGAAAAGTACAAAGATGTCTATCCGCTCTTCCTTACGGGAGATTTCAATGTCGACTCTGGAAATGATGCAATCGACCCTATCCGCAGCTATATGTGGAATGCTCGCATAGTTGCACCACCATCTCTCTCCGACTACGACACCACCTACAATGGATTCAAAGAGAATCCCAAAGTGAAAATTATCGACCACATCTATTGCTCCAAAACCAATAAAGTCGTTGAATATCACACCATCGACGAGAAGTATGGCGGGGTAAACTTTATATCGGACCATTACCCAATTTACGCCATTATAAAAATTAAGTAAAAATCGTTCTGATTGTCTCTTTTTGCACGAACGCGTCGGACGCCAAATTCCTCACATAGGTCTACTATGCTGCGGATTTGTCGCCTAGCGTCGCACAAAAATAATCTCACCATAAGCAATTTTTGGGTTGGAGATGTCTTGCAACTAATGAATTTAGGGAATTTAAGGAGTTTAGGGCGTTTAGTGAACTTAATGCAAATCACCAAATTCCCTAATTTCTTTAATCTCCCTAATCTCACATAACTGATAGCTAATGGTGCGGTGGTACACCGCAAGAAAAATCCCCGACCGAAATCGGGGAACAACATCCGTTTTTCGTTAGAAAAACAAAACTCACAACGATAAATCACACCACTCGGAGCAGAATGAAAATTCTGCGACTAAGTCCCCTCCCTGGAGGGGATTTAGGGGTGGGTAGAATTGTAAATGCGGTGGTACACCGCAAGAAAAATCCCCGACCGAAATCGGGGAACAACCTTCCTGTTATCGAATAACCTTTCCTTAGAAAATATAATTCAAACCAATATTAACACCTGGTTTGTACGAGTTTTTCATCTTCAACTCCGAAACTGGAACGTTCAAGTCTGTATTCGTATAAATCTTGGTGTTGAGCGGTACAGCAACCTCGGCTGAGAGGATGAAGTTGCGGTTCATTGCCAACTTCAAGCCTGCACCCGCACTCATATGCAACTTGCGAGGCTCGCCAGTATAGATGAGGTTCAATTCTGCATTCGTGAGAGACTCGCCACCGAGGGTTGCACCAGTCTCACGAATCTGCTTCATCTCGTCAAGACGATAAGGTTGCACGCACGCACCCATATCGAAGAATGGGTTGGTTGCGAGGTAGAAGTTCTGCTTGATGAAGCGGAACGAAACAAGCTTGAATCGCATCTCGAAGTTTGCCCACGCGTAGCCATCACCAATCACGCTATTGTATGGCACGCCACGCACTGTGTTGATACTTCCTAAACCGTCCGAGATAATCTGTCGGAGGTACAAGGTGTTGATATTCTGCAAGGTGTAGTATGGCGCATTACCTGCCAATTTGCCCTGATATGCGAGGTGGTAAGCGAAGACAATCTTATCCTTCCAAAGTGGAACATACTGACGGAAGTGGGCTGCCAACTTGAGGTAGTGGTAGCCATCCTTGCCACGACCGTTGAGGATGTCTGGCGAGCCATAAGCATACAATTCTGCCCAAATACCGCGTGTTGGATCTGCCTCGTGCTCGCGGCTATCGTAAACCAAACCAGCCTTCAACTCGATGTGGTGACCGCCATTTGCCTCGTTGGCGCGAATCAAGCCAGCACGCTGATACAACTGCCACAACGATGGAGAGTTGATGCCCATACCCGTGAGGTAGTCGTTCGCTGTGAACGAGTCGTAGGCATACGCACCTTTCTTCTTGAGTGAGATATCCTGAATGTCGTACCACCAGTACGATACACCTGCTGCCCAACGGAACTTATTGTCGGTGATGTTACCCTGGAAGTCCGCCATCACACGCATCATCTGACGCTTCACATTATACATCGCAACGCGGTTCATCTGCTTCTTGCCACTCGCGAGGTCCTGGAAATATGGCGCAGCAGCACCATTGAAGCCCATAAACGGATACATCTGTGCGAGGATATAGGTCGCAGCCGCCGTGAGGCGCACCTTCGGGATAAGATACTTCGAGTCGTAGAAGAAGTGGAGCTTAACCTGGTCCTTGGTAGTCCACGACAAGTCGACATTGAACTTATGCTTGTAGGCTGGGTATGTCGAGCCGTCACCATAGTCGAAAATCTCGCATAAAGCTCCCATCTGGAAACCTGTGTCGCTATTGTAACCGATAGATGGGAACGGAGCAAAGTTCCAACCCTTCTTTACGGTCTGCTTCTTCTCGGTTGTGGTTGTAGTGTCGGAGTTTTTTTCCTTCTTAGGTTCTGCCGAGGCTGTGAACGAGGCCAGCAGTAAGGTACTTACCGCCAATGCAAAAAACTTACGCATAGTTGTAATCTGTTAAGTTATAGTAAATTGAGCAGTCGTGCAATTAGGATGCCGAGATAGTTTCCTACAGCATAACCCATAAGTCCCGAGGTGATACCTGTGACCAAGGCGGCACGATTCTTCATTGCGTTTGAAATCATCGGTACGAATGGTGGCGAGTTGATAAATGCCACCGACGAGATGACCATCGAGTCGGCGTTAACCTTCAAGAAACGGCAGATGATAGCGTGGATGAACAACGAAACAAAGATTGTGAATACGAGCAGAGCAATCATATTCAAGTTCTCCATAATCTGCAAGTTCGAGAGGTCGGCCATCGAGGCGATGGTTATCGAGAAGATGTAGATGAGATACATTCCGAGGTCGTAACTCTTGTCGAACTTCTGGATAGGTTTGTAGAACGAGAGTCCGATACCTATTGTTGTGAGTATCAAGATGAAAGGAGCCATAAACCAACCACCCTTCTTTTCGTTCATAAAGTTGGCGAGGTCTGCGCCAAAGATCCAACCAATCAAGTAGGATAATCCTGCAGCAACTGCCACTACGACGATTGTTGTGCCGAGCACCTTGAAAATCTGCTTGATGCCCGCCTTCGACCACAATCCCTTGTAAGGGTTAGCCTTAACGGCTGCCATCTCCTTCTTGATGATCTCTGCATCCTCCTCCGACATCTCGATGCGAGTCTTCTCGCCATAGAACCAACGGAACAAGCGGATACCACCGCCCAAGAGGAATATAAAGTAGAAGAAGCAGATGACGATATCGTAGGTGGTCAAGAGAATATAGGTGCTATCGCTAATGCGCAATCCCTCCTTCAATGCGGCTGCGTTGAGGGTACCACCGGTGCACTTTCCAGCCAACATACCGCCAATCTCGGCACCTTGGTGAATCTCGCTACCGAAGAGGAGGTAACCGCCAACTACTGCCAAACATACTGATATTACGCCACTTGTAACGAGTCTGATTTGCAACGACATCTCGCTGGTCTTGAATGTGCAACCGAAGAGCATCATCGGAATTGCCAGCGGAATCATAATCGTAGGGATGATTCCTTGAAGGATTTTAATCTCCTCGGGCATCGGGATATTTGCAATCACCAAACCGATGACATAGAGAAGCATTACTGGTCCGATTTTGTCGCAGATAGGATACTTGCGACACAACCACAAAACGCCTGCAGGAACTACGCAGAACATTGCTGTAATCCACAAACAATTGAATATAGTCAATAACATAGAGTTGCTATTACGGGTTATTTCACCCTATTTATGTGGCAAATATAGTCAAAAAAGCATAATGTTGTACCAAAATGAACATTGGAAATAGCAAATTCGGTATTTATACCTAGGTCTATTTTGTTTGCTTTTCTCGGAAGAAATGTCTAAATTTGCATATAAATAACCGAAAAACTAACTGTAAAATGTTTCAACTTCAGACCTCTTCACGTAAGTGGGTGATTGTGGCGACCATATTTGTCGCTATTATCTGCAACTACTTCGACAGACAGCTCTTGTCAATCCTCAAACCTGAAATTCTTGACCACTTCCAAATCGGCGATTTGGAGTATGCGTGGATTGTAAACATCTTCCTCATCTGCTACGCGCTGATGTACCCCGTTTCGGGATTGTTGGTCGATAAGTTCGGACCTAAACCCGTAATGCTCGGCGGTATTGTCGTGTGGTCGCTCGCCTGCATAGGTGGTGGTGTGTCGCAGGAGTTGTGGCAGTTTACGGCGTGCCGAGGTATCTTGGGCTTGGCAGAACCTACAATTTTTGCTGGTCAGTTGGTGGCGGTGACACTCTGGTTTGAGAAGCGTCAGCGTGCTACAGCCAATAGTCTTTGCACCATAGGTAGCTCGCTCGGTGCAGTGATTGCACCGCTCGCTATTGCATCATTGATGCGTCTGCTCTCGTCGTGGCAGGATGTGTTCCTCATTGCAGGTTATATCGGCTTGGCTATTGCGTTTGCGTGGATTTTTGTCTATAAGACTCCGTCGCAGGATGTTCTCGACAAGACCATTAATGCCGATAGTAAGAGCCCTAAGGGTGAGGTTATTAAACCATTCTCGTTGGGTGGTCTTTTCCGTACACGTTCGTTGTGGGGCGCATTCTTAATTCGCCTTGTCAGCGACCCGGTATGGTATTTCTGCTGCTTCTGGTTGCCAGGCTATCTGCGTAGTATGGGCGAGAAGCAGAATCTCACCCACCAGCAGACACTTGATATGATTCAGTGGATTGGCGGTATTCCGTTCCTTGTGGGTGCAATAGGTGGTATCCTTACTTCGGTGTGGTCGGATGTGATGATTCGTCGTGGTCGTACAGCTCTCTCGGCTCGCAAGACCTCGCTCATTGCAACAGTCGTTGTCGCTCCGCTTTGTGCTTTGGTGCCATATGTAGGTGGTGCAGAGGCATTGCCATTTGTGTGGCGAGTGGGTATCGTAGTTGCGATATTCGCTTTGGTTGCGGTGATGTGTTTGAGTTGGTTGTACACTCTGCCAGTGGTGTTGGCGGAAAGTTTCCCAATAAAGAATGTCGCTACTGTGATGGGTATCTGCTGCGGTGCAGGAGCGTTGGGTAGCGTGGTGTTCAACCAGTTTGTGGGCTCTATTCCGAGCGAGATGTGGAGCGTATTGTTCGGCGTGATGGCCGTATTGCATCCGCTTTCGGCACTCATTCTCACAAAGATGATACGCCCTGAAATCCCGAATAACAAATAAAAAACTACATAAAATGAAGACAATTAAAGAACCTGCACGCGAAATTGCGGTGCGACAAGAGGTCGATGTGCTTGTGGTGGGCGGTGGCCCATCGGGAATTATGGCTGCGCAGGCGGCTGCGGCAGACGGCTTGAAGGTGATGTTGGTGGAGTGCCGAGGCTACCTTGGTGGTAACCTCACCATTGGACTCCCTATTTTGAGTTACCTCGGTCGCAAGGGTAATCAGATTATCAAGGGCTTGCCTCAGCAATTTATTGACCGCTTGCAAGCACGTGGTGCGGCGAGTGACCATCGTCCTTGCCAATTGCACGTCTCACTCACGATTATCAACCCCGACGAGGCTAAGCGCGTTGCATTCGAGATTATGGAGGAGTGCGGCGTTGAGGTGTTGCTCTATGCCTTTACTGTAGGTGCCATCTGCGAGGATAACAAGGTTAAGGGTGTGATTATCGAGTCGAAGAGTGGACGCGAGGCTATCCTTGCCAAGTGCGTAATCGACTGTACGGGCGATGCCGATGTCGCTTATCGTGCTGGCGTGGAGTGCAACAAGGGCGACAAGGAGGGCGGTATGCAGCCTCCAACCCTTATGTTCCAGATGAAGGGCGTGAATATTCAGGCTCTGCGCGATGCTATTACGGGCAACCCAGAGGAGTTCGATATGGACATTATGCCACACGAGCAGTTCCGCGAGGGTAAGTTCATTACCGTAGGTTTGCGCAATCGCATTCGCAAGGCACAGGAGGCTGGCATTGAGATTCCTGTGGCGCGTACAATCCTCATTACGGGAATGCGCGACGATGAGATCTGGGTTAATATGTCGCGTGTGAATGGTGTAGATTCGACCAAGCCGGAGAGCTATACCTATGGTGAGATGACTGCTCGCAAGCAGATTTATCAGATTGAACGCTACTTGCGCGAGTATGTGCCAGGCTTCGAGAGTGCTTATATGGCACAGGTTGCCGACTTTATGGGTATTCGCGAGAGTCGCGTGATTGTGGGTAAGTATATCCTGACCGATGACGATATCGTTTCGTGCCGTCGCTTCGACGATACCATCGCTGTGGCAAGTTACCCAGTTGATATCCACCACGCAAAGGGTGGTGACTGCACACTCTACTACTGCGATGACTGCTACGATATCCCATATCGTTGCCTCGTTCCAGAGAAGGTTGAGGGCTTGTTGGTGGCTGGTCGTTGTTCGTCGATGAGCCACGAGGCTATGGCATCGACACGCGTGATGTCCACTTGTATGGCATTGGGCGAGGCGGCAGGACGTGCTGCTCGCTTGGCGGTAAAGGCTGGTGTTGAGCCTTCGCAGGTGGATGTTGAGAAGTTGCGCGAGGAGTTGCGCCAAACAGGTGCATACCTCGGATAAAAAGAAGGAATATGAGTAACTATGTTTTGGGTATAGATTTCGGTAGCGACTCGGTGCGTTGCTTGGTGGTGGATGCTGCGGATGGTCGCGAGGTGGCGACTGCGGTACGCTACTATCCTCGTTGGATGCGCGGAGAGTACTGCTCGGCGGCGGAGAATCGCTATCGTCACCACCCACTCGACTATATTGAGTCGCTCGAAGGGGCGATTCGTGAGGCGTTGAGCCTTGCGGGTGATGAGGTTGTAGGCGAGGTGAAGGGTATCGCCTTCGATACCACCGCATCGACCGTAGTGCTTGTTGATGAGGATGGCACACCGCTCTCGTTGCGTGGCGAGTATGCCGAGAATCCCGATGCGATGTTCGTGTTGTGGAAGGACCACACCGCTATTGCCGAGGCAGATCGAATCAAGGCGTTGGCAAAGGAGTGGCATACCGACTATACGAAATATTGTGGCGACACCTACTCGTGCGAGTGGGCGTGGGCGAAGATGTTGCACTGCGTGAAGCACTCGCCCGAGTTGCAAGGTGTGGCTTGCTCGTGGTTGGAGTTGTGCGACTGGCTTGTCGCTATGCTGACCAACAATATGCGCCCGACGGAGGTGGTGCGAGGTCGTTGCGTGGCGGGACACAAGGCGATGTGGAATGCCGAGTGGGGTGGTCTGCCCGAGGAGGCATTCTTCAACGAGATAGATCCACTGCTTGCGAAGTTCTTGCCTAACCTCTACTCTGCAACCCAAACTCCTGACGTGAGCGCGGGCGGTTTGTCGAAGGAGTGGGCTGAGCGATTGGGCTTGCGCGAGGGTATTGCCATCGGTGCAGGAGGTGTGGATTGTCACGTCGGTGCGGTTGGCGCAGGTGTTAAGGAGGGTGTGCTCGTTAAGGTTATCGGCACTTCGACTTGCGATGTAACAGTTGCTAAGGCGGAGACTTTGGGCGATAAGATTGTGCGAGGCATTTGCGGTCAGGCGCAAGACTCGGTGCTGCCAGGCTATGTCGGCATCGAAGCTGGACAATCGGCATTCGGCGACATCTACGCGTGGTTTCGTCGCGTTATGGAGTGGCCGTTGCGCTATATTGCCGATACGGACGAGAGCCTCTTCGGCAAGATTCTTCCGACTCTGACTGCCGAGGCGGAGAAGTTGCCATTGTCGGAGAAAGATATTGTGGCGGTGGATTGGTTTAACGGCCGTCGCTCGCCAGACGAGAGTTCGCGCGCTACGGGTGCTTTTGTCGGTTTGACACTCGGCACCTCTGCTCCGCAGCTCTTCAAGGCGTTGGTCGAGGCTTCGGCATTCGGTTCGCGTGCTATTACGGAGCGACTCTTGGAGGAGGGCGTTGCCATAAATGAGATTTATGCCGTAGGCGGTATCTCGAAGAAGTCGCCATATGTGATGCAGACCTTGTGTGATGTGTTGGGTATGCCTATCAAGGTGGTTGCGTCGGAGCAGGTGTGCGCTCTGGGTGCTGCGATGTTCGCATCGGTGGCGGCAGGTTTGCACAAGGATGTTGCCGAGGCGCAGAAGGCTATGGGTTCGGGATTCTCGGATGAGTACAGACCAAACCTCGAGCGCAAGCAGATTTACGACGCACTCTATGCGAAATATTTACAAATCGGAAAAACCTATTAAAAAACAATACCACAATGAAAAAGATTTTACTTTTGGCGTTTGGCGCACTCTTGTTGGGCGCAATGCCGGCGTATGGTTGGGGACGACTCGGTCACTCTACCGTAGCGAAGATCGCCGAGGACTATCTCACTCCAAAGGCGAAGAAATGTATCGATAACTACTTGGATGGCAAGTCGATTATCCACTACTCATCTTATCCAGATGATTACCGCTCGGAGCACCTTATCGACATCGGCTTCGATGCAACAAACTGCACTCGCAAGACCGTATGGGGACACTCGTTCCAGGCAAATAACGATGGCTCGCTCTATCTCAGCGAGCGTCGTGGCACCGAGTATGTGAAGAACTGCTTGCTCCGCATCGACCCCGTAATCAAGGACTTGAAGGCAAACCACAAGAATATGACCGATTCGGCTCGCCTTGTTTCGATTGCCTTTATCGTGCATATCGTAGGTGACCTCCACTGCCCAAAGCATATCCGTTATGAGGATGAGCCTACTTCGGGTGGTTATAATATCGTATTCCGAGGCAAGCCGGTGAAGCACCACAACTATTGGGATGGCACACTCTTGCAGGCATACCACCCTTGGGGCTATAGCGACCTCGCGAAACTTATCGACCGCTACTCGGCAAAGGAGCGCAAGGAGATTCAGAAGGGCGATATCTTCACTTGGGCTGAGGAGAATGCTCGCTTGTCGCGCTACACCGTTGCGCGTGGCGTGGGCTTCGAGGTTACTCGCTTGATGTCAAATGAGGATGTTAAGCACGCTGAGCGACAGATTGTCTGCGCCGGCTATCGTTTGGCAGCCTTGTTTAACGAGATTTTCAAGTAGTGAAATATCTTCTAAAATGAAGGAGCGATTCCCGTGGGAGTCGCTCCTTTTTGTCCTATCCTAATGCTATGTCGAGTATCATCATCAGCACAAAGCCTATGGCGAAGGCAATGGTTGGGGCGTTGGAGTGGCGACCGCTGTGCGATTCGGGGATAAGTTCCTCGACCACAACATATATCATCGCGCCAGCCGCAAAGGCGAGCATATAAGGGAAAATGCCAATCAGTCGCTCTATAAATATAATAGTAAGTATCGCCGCTATCGGCTCGACAATGCCCGACAATGCTCCGTAGGCAAAGGCACGACCGCGCGAATTGCCCGAGGTGCGGAGTGGCAACGAGATGATTGCACCCTCGGGGATATTCTGGATGGCAAGACCTATGGCGAGGGCCAGTCCGCCAGCGAGCGAGATACCCACCTCGCCCGTTAAAGCACCTGCAGCAACAACGCCCACAGCCATACCCTCGGGGATGTTGTGCAGTGTCACAGCAAGCACCAGCATTGACGAACGTCCCAACTTCGACTGCAAGCCCTCGGGCTTGTCGCTGTCGAGGTGGAGGTGCGGGATAAAGGTGTCGAGCGCAAGCATAAATAGCACTCCGAAGAGGAAACCTACTGTAGCAGGTACCCACGCGAAGTTCTCCATCGCGGACGATGCCTCCATCGCAGGAATCAGCAACGACCACACCGAGGCGGCAATCATCACACCCGAGGCAAAACCGAGCATTATGTTGCGCACCTTCTCCGCCGACCTGTCGCCCACAAAAAGTACCGTCGCCGCACCCATAACCGTGCCGACAAACGGAATAACCAACAGCGGTAAAATATCGTAAATGTTCATAAATCTCTCTCTTTTGTAGGTACAAATATAGTACATTTTGCAATGAAAAATTGTGAAAATCAAAAAGTTTTCCGTTTTCCGCTTTTCGTTTCAAGTTTTTTTATTACCTTTGCCGCCGATTAACCTATTGTGGGTTAGTGAAAACCATTTATTAACAATTAAAATTTTATAGCATTATGGCTGTTAAAATTCGTTTGGCACGACACGGTAAGAAGGGCTATGCATTCTACCACATCGTTGCTGCAGATAGCAGAGCGCCACGTGATGGTAAGTTCATCGAGAAGTTGGGTACTTACAACCCAAACACGAATCCTGCAACAATCGACCACAACTTCGAGAAAGCTTTGGGTTGGTTAATGAAGGGCGCACAACCTACTGATACTGCTCGTGCGATTCTTTCGTACAAGGGCGTATTGTACAAGAAACACCTGCTCGGTGGCGTAGCTAAGGGCGCTTTCTCTGAGAGCGATGCTGAGGCTAAGTTCAACAAGTGGCTCGGTGAGAAGGAGGGCAAGGTAACCGCTAAGGTTAACAAGTTGGAGGCTGCTAAGTCGGCTGACAAGAAGGCTCGCCTTACTGCTGAGGCTGCAATTAAGGATGCTCGTGCTGCTGCTATCGCAGAGCGCAAGGCTGCTGCTGAGGCTGAGGCTGCTGCTGCAGCTGCTGAGGCTGCTGAGGCTCCAGCTGAGGAGGCAACCGAGACACCTGCTGAGGAGTAGGTCAAAAGATGTTGACGGTAGGGCGCATAACCAA
>JAZQWU010000122.1:0-8305 GCA_045632505.1 Alistipes sp.
CCGTACCCAGCACGATTTGGATAAACTCTATTGGTGCAACGATAACTTGGCGTTGGTGGTCGAGAAGGATAAGAAGGAACGAATTATTTCGTGCTTCAAACCTGGTGATATGACGCTGACGAAAATCGTGCGCTACAATACGGAGGATTACTACGATCTTCCGGATCGTCCAGTAATGACTACGGGACAATATGGCGGAAAGGTGCTGTGGACCAACGAGAAGAACGACGAGGTGCTCTTCACCAGCAAGGGCTATACCCCTAAGGGCCAGTTGCCTAAACTTCTGCTTTACAAGGTTGGCAAGGATGAACCTAAGGTTGTATGGCAGAGCAAGGCGCCATACTTCGAGCAGATTGTGGCGGCGAAAGACCCATCGAATGGCATTTATATCACTTCGCGTGAGTCGTTCGATAAACCGAAGAACTACTATCTTAGCAATCTCAAAAAGCGTTCGCGTGATGCAATCACCGACCTCCCCGAGCCATATCCAGCACTCAAGGGTGTTCAGCGCAAAATCCTAACATACAAGCGTGAGGATGGTGTTGAACTCACCTCGGTAGTGTGGTTGCCAGCCGATTACAACCAGAAGCGCGATGGCAAACTTCCAGTTATGATGTGGGCATATCCGCGTAGTTACAAGACTGCCGAAATTGCATCCTACAATCGTCTCTCGCCATATGCCCATCCGTTCATTGAGGATGTTACCAAGAACGCTCTGTATTGGGTTACGCAGGGTTATTGCGTAGTGGATCAGATGGCTATGCCTCTCATTCCGTCAGAACCAAAGAAGAGGGCTAATGACACATTCGTCGAGCAACTGGCTATGAATGCCGAGGCTACCATCAAGGCGGTGAGCGAAGCTGGTTATGGCGATGAAAATAGAGTGGCGGTGGGTGGTCGCTCCTATGGAGCGTTTATGACTGCGAATCTCCTCTCGCACACTAAACTCTTCAAGGCGGGAATTGCAGTTAGTGGAGCGTATAATCGTTCGCTCACTCCATATGGTTTCCAGGATGAGGGTAGAAACTATTGGGAGGCAGGCAAACTCTATCACAAGATGTCGCCATTCGACTACGCCCACAAACTCAATGGTGCAATACTCCTAACGCACGGCACAAAGGATGAGAATACGGGTACATTCACCATCCAGAGCGAACGATATTTCCAGGCGCTCCGCGGTCAGAAGAAGTACGTTCGCTATGTGGAAATGCCACTCGACGGACATCGCTACCACATCCGCGAGAATGCGTTGCACTACCTCTACGAAGCATCGCGCTGGTTGGATAAGTATGTAAAAAATGCCGGCGCAGAGGATAAGAAGAAGGAGAATGCGGATAAAAAGCGAAAGAAGTAGAACTTTTATGCTGAAGTAATCGCAAATTTTTGTATATTTGTAGGTATTTTACGAACGAAAGAAAATCTAAAAACTATTATAACTATGAAATCAGACATCGAAATTGCACGTTCAATTCAGCTCAAGAACATTCGTGAAGTTGCTGCAGGGGTAGGTTTCCCCGATGAGGAGGTCTTCAACTATGGTAAGTATGTAGCGAAGATTCCGTATAAGTTGATTGACGAGGAGAAGGTATCAAAGAATCATCTTATCCTCGTAACTGCTATCACCGCAACAAAGGCGGGCGTAGGTAAGACGACCGTGAGTATCGGTCTCGGTATGGGACTCAACCGCATTGGCAAGCGCGCTATTATCGCATTGCGCGAGCCTTCGTTGGGACCTTGCTTCGGTATGAAGGGTGGTGCAACCGGTGGTGGCTACACCCAGGTTATGCCTTCGGAGGATATCAATCTCCACTTCACTGGCGACTTCCACGCCATCACCTCGGCAAACAATATGATTGCAGCGTTGCTCGACAACTACCTCTACCACAACCGCTCGAAGCAGGTTGGTTTGAAGAAGGTTATGTGGCGACGCGTCCTCGATATCAACGACCGCTCGTTGCGTAATATCGTGTCGGGACTCGGTGGTTCAACAAATGGCATCCCAACCGAAACAGGTTTCGACATCACTCCAGCATCGGAGATTATGGCTATCTTGTGCCTTGCACGCGACATCGACGACTTGTACGCTCGCGTAGGTCGCATCGTCTTGGGTGTACGCTACGACGATACCCCATTCACAGTTGAGGATTTGGGCGTTACGGGTGCGATTGTGGCACTCTTGAAGGATGCCATCAATCCAAATCTCGTGCAGACAACCGAGCACCATCCAGTGATTATTCACGGAGGTCCGTTTGCTAATATCGCTCACGGCTGTAACTCGGTTATTGCAACCCGTATGGCAATGTCGTGGTCGGACTACACCGTTACTGAGGCGGGCTTTGGCGCTGACCTTGGTGCGGAGAAGTTCCTCGATATCAAGTGCCGTCAGGCAGGTCTCAAGCCAGACTTGACCGTTCTCGTGGCTTCGACTCTTGCACTCAAGATGCACGGTGGTGTAGACGAGAAGGAGATTAAACTTCCGAATGCTGAGGGCTTGCAGCGCGGCTTTGCAAACCTCGACCGCCATATCGCCAACTTGCAGAAGTTCGGACAGACCGTGTTGGTGTGCTTCAACCGCTTCGCAAGCGACACCGACGACGAGATTGCAATGGTTATGGCACACTGCGCCGAGAAGGGTGTTCGCTGTGTAATCAACAACGCCTATATGGAGGGTAGTGCTGGCGCAGTAGAGTTGGCAGAGGCTGCAGTTGAACTTATCGAGAATCAGCCTTCAGCTCCGCTCAACTACACATACGACCTCGAGGATAGCATCAAGACCAAGATTGAGAAGGTTGCTAAGAAGATTTATGGCGCAGGCTCTGTAGAGTTCAGCCTCAAGGCTCAAAAGGAGATTGCACTTCTCGAGAAGTGGGGTATGGGTAACCTCCCAGTCTGCATTGCAAAGACTCAGTTCTCATTCAGTGGCGATGCTAAGCTCTATGGTGCAGTTGAGGGCTTCACTCTCACCATCAAGGATATTGAGCTCAACGCAGGTAGCGGCTTTATTGTAGTTCTCGCAGGTGATATTATGCGTATGCCAGGTCTTAGCAAGACTCCGCAGGCGATGCATATTAACCTTGCCGAGGACGGTAACGTCGAGGGCCTTGTGTAAAATCGTTCTGATGAGTTCTTTTTGCACGAGTGCGTCGGTCGCCAAATTCCTCACATAGGTTTACTATGCTGCGGATTTGTCGCCTAGCATCGCACAAAAATAATCTCATCATTGACGATTTTAGGAGGTTGTGGGTATTAGGAATTTTTAATTCTCAATTCTCAATTTTCAATTCTCAATTATAAACAAAGTTTATTATGAAATACTTTGGTGCTCACGTAAGTGCTGCGGGTGGTGTGGAAAATGCTCCGCACAATGCCAAGGCGATAGGTGCAACGGCGTTTGCACTCTTTACGAAGAATCAGCGTCAGTGGATTGCTCCGCCGCTCACGGAGGAGCAGTGCGCTCGCTTCAAGGCTGCGTGCGAGGAGTGCGGATATGCGGCAAAGCAGATTCTGCCACACGACTCTTACCTCATAAACCTCGGTCACCCCGAGCGCGAGGGATTGGAGAAGTCGCGCGAGTCGTTCTTCGAGGAGATGAAGCGTTGCGAGTTGCTCGGTTTGGATAGACTCAACTTCCACCCTGGCAGCCACCTCGGTAAAATTACCTCGTTGATGTCGCTCGACCGCATTGCCGAGTCAATCAATATGGCTCTCGACCGCACACAAGGTGTAACTGCCGTTATCGAGAACACCGCAGGTCAAGGCTCAAATCTCGGTTTTGCGTGGGAGCATATCGCCCATATTATAGATAAGGTGGAGGATAAGTCGCGTGTAGGTTTCTGCATCGACACCTGTCATACCTTCGCTGCAGGCTACGATCTCTCGAACTTGGAGGCTTGCGAAAAGACCTTTGCACAGGTTGATAGCATCGTAGGTTTGAAATATCTGCGCGGTATGCACCTCAATGATGCCTTGAAGCCTCTCGGCTCGCACGTTGACCGCCACGCACCATTGGGTGAGGGCTTTATCGGCTGGGATTGCTTCCGCTTTATCGCGCAGTCGCCTCTCTTCGAGGAGATGCCGCTGACGCTCGAAACCCCTAACGAGGATATTTGGGCGCAGGAGATTGCGCAGTTGAAGGAGTTTGCAAAATGATGAAAATGAAGAAGATAACACTCGCTTTAATCTCGCTCTTGGTTGCGCTTGCGACTGAGGCACAACCGCTTTCTGTTACTATCAATCCTTCGGAGAGTAAGCAAGTCATTGAGTACTTCGCCGCTGCCGATGCGTGGAGTGGAAATTTTGTGGGTAAGTACTGGAGCGAAACGGCAAAGCAGCAGATTGCCGACCTGCTCTTTTCTCAGGAGTACGACGAGAATGGCAACCCTAAGGGTGCTGGACTCTCGGCGTGGCGTGTAAACCTCGGCGGTGGAACTTTGGAGTCGCCAAATGGTGATATTTTCCCGTATCATCGTCGTGGCGAGTGCTACTTGACCGTAGATGGCAAGAACTACGACTGGGGCAAGTGCGCAGGCAATGAATATTGGATGCGCGAGGCGGTGAAGCGAGGTAGCAACTACTTCATCCTCTTCTCGAACACGCCGCCAGTGCATTACACCCTCAATGGCAAGGGTTACTCGCCAGATGGTTTGAAGGCAAATCTGCGCGAGGATTGCTACGACGATTTCGCATCGTACCTTGCAACAGTTGCCAAGCACTACATTGATAAGGGTTGGAATGTGCCATATATCAGTCCGATAAACGAGCCACAAGATGGCTGGGATACTCCGCGACAGGAGGGCTCGCCTTGGCGCAATAGCGACCAGAAGCGAATGATTACCGCACTCGATGTGGAGTTGTCTAAGGATAAGTGTTTTGATAATCTTCGCATTCAACTTGGTGAAACCAACCGCTTGAAATATCTCTACGAGTCGCACGCTCGATATACCGATAAGTTCGGCGAGGCAGAGGCTCCTAATTGGGTTGTCCGCACCTTCTTTGATAAGAATTCACCTCACTATGTAGGTGACTTGCGCCACTTGAAGCGTGCCGTATATGGTCACGCCTACCACGACATCCGCAGCAGCGTGAAGATGCGCAATGTTCATCGCTTGGCTGGCGAGGAGTGCCGCAAATACAACGTGGAGTACAATATGTCGGAGTGGTGTCTGTTGCCAGGCGCACACAAAAAGGATATCGAGGGTTTGACCAAGGAGTGGCACTGCGCAAACTATGCCGATATGCAGGCAGGATTGATTATGGCGCGCATTATCTATAGCGATATGGTCGATTCGAATACCGCATCGTGGAGCTACTGGAAGGGTATGGAGCTCAAGGGCGACCACGCCTTGATTGCGCTTCACGCCAAGGATGGCGACATCCATCGCGGTGGCGATGTGAAGGCGAATAAGCTCTTGTATGTGTTGGGCAACTACAGTTTCTTCGTGCGTCCGAACTACAAGCGCGTGGCACTCTCGGGTGCTGACAACTTGAGCGAGGTGGCGGCTACGGCATACCTTTCGCCCGATGGTAAGCGTTTGGTTGCAGTATTTGTGAACAATACTTTCGAGAAAAAAGCGGTAGAGGTTGCTTTGCCAAAACCATATAACAAGCAGATTGCCTCGGCAAAGATGTATATCACCGACGAGCGCAACGATTTGTCTGCGCACGAAATGACTAAAGCGTTGTCATTCAGCGTAAATGCTCGTTCGGTAACTACCATTGTTTACGATTTGAAATAGAGAATATGCGACTCAGACTACTATCTATTTTGATGCTTTCAGCAACTCTGCAACTTGTTAGTGCAGAGCCTTTGAAGGTGGTTATAAATCCGACTGAGCAGAAGCAGACTATCGAGTATTTCGGAGCGGCGGATGCTTGGAGTGGCAACTTTGTGGGTAAGTACTGGAGTGAGGCGGCAAAGCAGAAGATTGCCGATTGGCTCTTCTCGCAGGAGTATGACGAGAGTGGCAATCCAAAGGGTGCAGGACTCTCGGCGTGGCGTGTAAACCTCGGCGGTGGAACACTCGAATCGCCAGATTGCGATATTTTCCCATATCAGCGTCGTGCCGAGTGTTACTTGACCGTAGATGGCAAGAGTTACGATTGGGGCAAGTGTGCCGGTCACGAATACTGGATGGCAGAGGCGGTGCGTCGAGGAAGCAATAATTTTATCCTCTTCTCGAATACGCCACTTGTTCACTATACCCTCAATGGCAAAGGTTATTCGGATGGCAAGCGTGCCAATATTCGCGAGGATTGCTACGACGATTATGCTCGCTACCTTGTAACTGTAGCGAAACACTATATGGATAAGGGGTGGAATGTTCCTTTTATCAGCCCAATCAACGAACCGCAACACTCGTGGGACACCTCGAAGCAGGAGGGCTCGGTATGGCGAAATAGCGAGATTAAGCGTATGGTCGTGGCTCTTGACGAAGAGTTGTCGAAGGATAGCCGCCTGGATAATCTCCGCATCCAACTTGGTGAGGTTGCGCGCGTTATCTATCTTTATGATAAGCGCGATACATACGTTGAACGATACGGTGAGGTTGAGGCTCCGCACTATGTTTTGCGCAACTTCTTTGATGCGAAGTCGCAGTTCTATGTAGGAAATCTTCGCCACCTCGACCGAGAGATATATACCCACGATTATAGAAATCTCGAAACCAGTGCGCTTATTCGTGAGCAACGCAAAAAGGCTCGCGAGGAGTGCGATAAGTATGGAGTAGAGTATCATATGTCGGAGTGGTGCTTGCTGCCCGATGCAAAGGAGAAAAATATCGAGGGCTTTACTGCCGATTGGGAGAGTGCGAACAAAGCTGATATGCAGTCGGGCTTGATGATGGCGCGACTCATACATAGCGATATGGTTGATGCAAATACCAAGTCGTGGAGCTACTGGAAGGGTATGGAGCTGCGTGGCGACCACGCCTTGATTGCTCTCCACGCCAAGGATGGCGACATCCATCGCGGTGGCGATGTGAAGGCGAATAAGCTCTTGTATGTGTTGGGTAATTACAGTTTCTTCGTGCGTCCGAACTACAAGCGCGTGGCACTCTCGGGTGCTGACAACTTGAGCGAGGTTGCAGCTACGGCATACCTCTCGCCCGATGGCAAACGACTCGTTGCAGTCTTTGTGAACAATACTTTTGAGAAAAAAGCGGTAGAGGTTGCTTTGCCAAAACCATATAATAAGCAGATTGCCTCGGCGAAGATGTATATCACCGACGAGCGCAACGATTTGTCTGCGCACGAAATGACCAAAGCGTTGTCATTCAGTGCGAATGCTCGCTCGGTAACAACTGTTGTCTACAACCTAAAATAAATAATTCTTAATTTTTAATTCTTAATTCTTAATTTGAATATGGAACTTCCTTTTGCAGAATCTTGGCGAATCAAGATGGTTGAGCCAATCAAGAAGAGTACTCGCGAGGAGCGCGAGCAGTGGATGAAAGATGCTAACTACAACCTTTTCCAGTTGCGTTCGGAGCAGGTCTATATCGACTGCTTGACCGACTCTGGAACAGGCGCAATGAGCGACCGCCAGTGGGCAGCCGTAATGTTGGGTGACGAGAGCTATGCTGGCTCGTCGTCGTTCTTCCACTTGAAAGATACAATCAACAGAATCACTGGTTTCGAGTATGTTATCCCAACCCACCAGGGTCGTGCTGCTGAGAACGTGTTGTTCTCGCACCTCGTGAAGGCTGGCTCGGTTGTGCCAGGCAACTCGCACTTCGACACTACCAAGGGTCATATCGAGAGTCGCAAGGCTACTGCACTCGACTGCACTATCGACGAGGCAAAGGATACTCAGCTCGAGATTCCATTCAAGGGTAATGTAGACCCTAAGAAGTTGGAGAAGGCGTTGGAGGAGCACCACGAGAATGTGCCGTTCATCATCGTAACCATTACCAATAACACTGCTGGTGGTCAGCCAGTTTCGATGCAGAACTTGCGCGAGGTAAGTGCTATTGCCGGCAAGTATGGCAAGCGCGTAGTGCTCGACTCAGCACGTTTTGCTGAGAATGCCTACTTCATCAAGACTCGCGAGGAGGGCTATGCTGATAAGACCATCAAGGAGATTTGCCTCGAGATGTTCTCGTTGGCTGACGGTATGACAATGTCGGCAAAGAAGGACGGTATCGTGAATATGGGTGGTTTTATCGCTACTCGCCACGAGGATTGGTACGAGGGTGCAAAGCGTTTCTGTATTCCATTCGAGGGTTACCTTACATACGGTGGTATGAATGGTCGCGATATGGAGGCTTTGGCTGTAGGTCTTGACGAGAATACCGAGTTCGACAACCTC
>JAZQWU010000123.1:0-9863 GCA_045632505.1 Alistipes sp.
AAAAGGAGCACAGCCAACAAGGAAAAAACGAACAACTTTTTCATAGCTCTAAATTTTTACATTCAACCTACACCCTAGCAACGAATTACAGATTCGTTACACTCTGCATACAAAGTTATATATTATTTTTCATTTTCCGCAAAAATAGGCGTGCAAATTTATTTTCTGCCCCCCTTAATAGCCTTTAATGACCGCTACTAGTCGTTAACAGCCCTTATTTTTTTGTGTAGCAAAAAATAATTTTTAATTTTGCGAAGCCAATGGCTAAAAACGAAGAAAGATGAAAGAGAGAAGAACAAAGCGAACACAGAAAAAAGGAAAGAAGATTGGATTTAACGACCGTGCGGGATTTATCGTGAATATCTTTCGCGAGATGCCCGAGAAGCGGTTTACACTGAAATATTTGGCTGCCGCATCGGGCGGTGCCGACAAGGATGGTCGCAACCTCACAAAGCACATCCTCGACACTCTGCTCGAGCAGGGCTACATCGAGGCGGAGGGCAAAGGCAACTACCACCTCAGCCGCAGTCGTATGCCGCGCTACGAGGGCGTGGTAGATATGGCCGCTTCGGGCGCAATGTATGTGCAGTGCGAGGAGTTGGATAGCGATGTATTTGTGCATCAGCGCAATACACGCAACGCACTGAATGGCGACCGCGTGGAGGTTATCGTAACCCACACCTCGCGCAACGGCGCAAAGGAGGGCGAAATTTCTAAGGTCTTGGAGCGTTCACCGCGTTGCTATGCTGGTCGCGTGGAGATTGCTTCGCGCACAATGGCGATTGTCGTTCCCGACTCGCGCAAGATGCCCGTAGATATTGCCCTTTCACTCAAGAAATACCCCGACCTCAAGCAGGATGATAAGGTTGCGGTGCGCGTGGTTGATTGGCGCGACGGCGACCGCTTGCCGCAGGGCGAATTGATTGATATTCTGGGTGCTGCGGGCGACAACGATGCCGAGATGCACGCCATATTGCTCGAGTACAACCTGCCATACCGCTTCGAGGGGCAGGTCGAGAAGGCAGCAAACGCTATCGATGGTCGCATCACCGAGCGTGATATTGCCGAGCGCAGAGATATGCGTCGCGTGCCAACACTTACGATAGACCCAGCCGATGCAAAGGACTTTGATGATGCACTATCAATTCAGCCGATTGGCGAGGGCAAGTGGGAGATTGGAGTTCACATTGCCGACGTTACCCACTACGTGCGTCCCGACTCTACGATTGATGACGAGGCGATAGAGCGTGGTACTTCGGTCTACCTGGTTGATAGAACAATCCCGATGTTGCCAGAGCGACTCTGCAACGACCTCTGCTCGTTGCGACCGCACGAGGACAAGCTCGCATTCTCGGCGATATTCCACATTGACGAGAGTGGCAAAATCTCGCAGGAGTGGTTTGGTCGCACCGTGATTCATTCGGATCGACGCTTCACCTACGAGGAGGCGCAGTCGGTAATCGAAACGGGCGAGGGCGATATGAAGAGTGAGATTCTCACTATGCACAACATCGCGCAGACACTTCGCAAGGAGCGCTACCGCAAGGGGGCAATAGCATTCGACCGTCGCGAGGCGAAGTTCCATCTCGACGAGAAGGGACACCCTACGGGCGTATATTTCAAGGTACAGAAGGAGGCAAACCAACTTATCGAGGAGTTTATGCTCTTGGCAAATCGTCGCGTAGCAGAGTTCTGCTCACGCGCCCACGGCAAGGAGCGCACGATGGTCTACCGCGTTCACGACATACCAAACAGCGACAAGTTCGAGCGATTCCGTTCATTCATCCTTCGTTTCGGCCACATCTTCAAGTCATCTATCGAGAAGGGCACAGCCGCAGCTAAGGAGTTAAACAAGTTGCTCGCCTCAATCAAGGGCAAACCCGAGGAGAATGTGGTTTCGACACTCGCCATCCGTTCGATGGCAAAGGCGGTCTACACCACCGACAACATCGGACACTACGGCTTGGCATTCCCATACTACACCCACTTCACTTCGCCAATTCGTCGTTACCCCGATATGATGGTGCACCGCTTGCTCCAGCGCTACCTCGACGGCAAGCGCTCGGCAGACAAGGATATGCACGAGTCGTTGTGTGTGCGATGCTCGGAGCGCGAAGTTATCGCAGCCGAGGCGGAACGCGCATCCATCAAGTACAAGATGGTAGAGTTTATGGCGGATAAGATTGGCGAGGAGTTCGATGGTCACATCTCGGGTATGAGCGAGTGGGGCATCTTCGTGGAGTTGGAGGATTCGATTGTCGAGGGTATGATGCTTATGCGCGACATCCCAGGCGACTACTACCAGTTCGACGAGGAGCGTTACGAGGTCTTTGGTCACGCCACAGGCAAGGTCTTTACCATTGGCGACAAGGTGCGCATCCGTGTCAAAAGTGCCGACCTGCGCAGACGACTGCTCGACTTTGAGTATGTGAGTATGATATAAAGTGAAATGAGCGATGATTACAGTTCATCGCTCATTTTTTACAACTCTTTTATAAACGCACGCCTACGCTTATGCTGAATATGGTCAAACTCAGCAAAGTTTGCAAGGCTCTTCTTATTATTTTCCAAGATAGCGGTTGTTTCTACTCGCTTTATGCCATACTTTGTAAAGTATGGTGTCATTTCGTTGAATATCAAAGCTGTAACGCCCTTATCCTGATAGTCGGGACGCACACCGATAAGAAGCAGGTCGAAGTCGGTCATTCGTTTAGCCTTCAATGCCTTAATGATATGATACCAACCAAATGGGAACAGACGACCACGACTCTTACGCAACGCATCCGAGAGGGATGGCATACCTAAGCCTACAGCCACAATCTCGTCTTGCTCATTGGCTACCATAGTCACAAAATCGAAGTTGAGCAACGGGAAGTACATCTTGCAGTAGTATCGTTTCTGACGCTCTGTCATCGGTTGGTAGTTGTATAACTTCTGATACGCCTCATCCAACACATCAAAATAGCTATATCCGTAGCGGTTCTTCAACTCGCGAACACTCTTCACCTTCACCGTATGAAGTTTATATCGCTGCTCAATCAAGCTCACAATGCGTCGCATTCGCTCTGGAGCCTGCGCTGGCGGTGTAATCTGATACTCAATCCAGTCTGCCTCCTTTCGCAATCCATATCGCTCGTAGTGAGCAACATAGTAAGGATGGGTGTATAGACTCGCCATAGGAGCATTGTGGTCAAAGCCCTCAATCAACAATCCCTGATGATCAAAATCGGTAAATCCAACAGGGCCATTCAAGCACTCCATTCCATTGCGTCTACCCCACTCGGCAACTGCATCTATCAAGGCTTTGAATACATCGTAGTCGTCCACAAAATCGAACCAACCAAAACGACACTTCTTGACGCTCCACGCCTTGTTAGCACGATGATTAATCAAGCCGACAATACGACCAACGATTTTGCCATCACGATACGCCATATAGATAATATGTTCGCACACCTCGAGTGCAGGGTTACCCTTAGGATTAAAGGTGTTCATCTCATCAAAGAGTATCGGTGGGCAAAAGTAGGGGTTATCCTTATATAGGTCTATACCAAATTTCACAAAGCGATACAAATCACGCTTTGATTTTACCTCTTTAATTACTATTTCGTTTGAGTTCTTGCTCGCCATAAAACATTCAGGTTTCTTCTACTACTACTTAGTTCAACTGATCATCGGCACAATAGCATATATAGCCACACCTATGAGAGCCGAGAGTATAATCATTAATATTGGGTTAATCTTGCGATAGGAGCCGTACAACACTGCCGCGAAAAGCAACCACGACCACACATCTGTAAAATTTTCGTTCGCTCCCGTGCGTGGAAACATCAACAACAACGCAGCCGAAGCAATCATTCCTACGACGATGGGGGTTACAGCCTTGACAACAGTCTGTATATATCGATTTTCGCGGTGGCGGAGGAAGAATCGCGTGAGCAACAACATCAGTGTAAGTGACGGCAAGCAGACCGCAAATGTAGCGATAACAGAGCCTGCGATGCCAGCCACAGTGTAGCCGATATAGGTTGCCGAGTTGATTGCGATAGGACCTGGAGTAATCTGCGAAACCGCAACAATATCAGCAAATTGCGTAGCCGTAAGCCAACCGCGCTGCTCGACTATCTCGTTCTGAATGAGCGACAGCATCGCATAGCCACCACCAAAGCCAAAGAAGCCGATCTTCAAGTAGGAGAGGAACAACTGCAAGTAAATCATTTATGTACCCCCTTTCTGCCATTTGCTACGGCCAAAACGACACCTACAACAACACCTGCACCAATCAAATACATTGGCGACACGCCAAAGTACCATACCGCCATAGCCACCGCTGCCGCAAGAGCTGCAAGATACCACTTCATACCCTTGACCAAACCCATCAGCGGAGCGACAATCAACGCCACAACCGCAGGACGCATCGCTCGGAACGCGGCATCGACATAGCGGTTATCGCGCACCTCAGCAAAGAACAATGCCAAGAGCAAAATCACTATAAATGAGGGCAATACCGTGCCGAGCGTTGTAACAATAGCCCCCGCCACACCTCGTGTTTTGTAGCCTACAAAGACCGCCGTATTTACGGCAATAGGACCCGGAGTGGATTGTGCCAAGACGAGCATATCGACAAAATCTTTGTCGTTAATCCACTTGTGGCGTTCGATAACCTCGCGCTGAATCAGCGGAATCATCGCAAAGCCTCCACCAAAGGAGAAAAGACCAATCTTAAAGAATGTTGTAAAGAGTTGCAGCAACATCTCGCCTACAAATTATTTACGATGGAAACCATATCTACCGCAACGACAGCGGCAGTTTCGGTGCGGAAACGCTGTGTGCCGAGGGTAATCTCCTCGAAGCCATTCTCCACCGCCAAGCGCACCTCCTCGGGCGAGAAATCGCCCTCGGGACCAATCAAAATCAGCGTATCCTCGCCCTTGCGCAAAGTTGAGGCAAGGTACTTTTTCTCCTTGATAGCATCGCCACAGTGAGCAATAAATTTGCGACCAGCAAACTCCTTGCGCACCAACTTGTCGAACGGCGTAATCTCCGCCAACAGAGGATGATACGCCTTGAGCGACTGCTTTACGGCTGCGGTGATAACCTTCTCCTCGCGCTCCTGCTTGATAACCTTACGCTCGCTATGTTCGCTCACAATCGGCACAAACTCCGTAACACCAATCTCGGTCGCCTTCTCCAAGAACCACTCGTAGCGGTCAATATTCTTGGTCGGAGCGACCGCCATCGTAAGATTGTAAGGCATCTTCTCGAACTCGGCAAAATGTTCAACCACGCGCACGAGGCAGTGCTTCTGGTGCGCTGAAGCGACCTCGCAACGATAGAGATTGCCTCGTCCGTCAGTGATATGGAGAGTATCGCCCTCCACCAAACGCAACACCTTAACGGCGTGACGTGACTCCTCTTCGGAGAGGATATATTCGGGTGCAGTAAAGTCTGCGGCGTAGAATAGTTGCATATCGATTGAAAAAGTATTATCTTTGCGATAGCAAATATAGTAAATTTTATCGAAATGAAGCGCATACTATTTGTATTTACACTACTTATGACTGCACTTAACACAACTTTCTGCTCAAAGCAGGTGCAAAAAGAGGGTAATCCTCTGCTTACCGAGTTCACAACTCCGTATGGTGTTCCGCCATTCGACCTTATCGAGGCTGACCACTACAAGCCAGCATTCGAATATGCGATGTCACTCCACAACGAGGAGGTGGCAACAATCCTCGCAAACAAGGAGGAGGCGACATTCGACAACACAATTCTCGAGTTGGATCGCTCGGGCGAGTTGCTGGCAAACATCTCGGACATCTTCGGTATGATGTGCGCCGCAATGAATAGCAAGGAGTTGCAGAAGGCGCAGGAGGAGTTGATGCCTCGCTTGGCGGCTCACTACGATGCAATCTCTATGAATGAGGAGTTGTTTGCTCGCATCAAGGTGGTCTATGACAAGCGCAATAGCACAGACCTTAATGCCGAGCAGATTCGCCTCGTCGAGAAGATGTACGATAGTGCCGTACGCAAGGGCGCATTGCTCGATGCCGAGAAGAAGGAGCGATTGAAGGCAATCAACGAGGAACTTTCGGTGCTTTCGGTACGCTTCGACAACAACCTTCTTGCCGAGAATAACGATTTCAAGTTGGAACTCTCTGCCAAGGAGTGCAACGACCTTCCAAGAGCGGTACGCGATGCTGCGAAGGTTGACGACAACAAGTTTGTCTTCACCTTGCACAAGCCGAGCCTCATTCCGTTCCTCACCTACTCGAAGAATCGTGAGTTGCGCGAGAAGATGTACAAGGCATACCTCAACCGAGGCAACAACGAGAACGAGTACGACAACAAGGAGATTATCAACGAGATGATGCGCCTCCGCATCGAGAAGGCAAACCTCTTGGGTTACAAGTCGTATGCCGAGTATGTAACGTCTGAGCAGATGGCAGGCTCGCCAAAGGCGGTATATGCGTTGCTCGAGGAGATTTTCACTCAGGCAAACGAGAAGGCCAAGGAGGAGTTGAACGATATGAACGTGATGTTCAAGCGCGATCACGCGAAGGCTGAGGATAAGTTCGAGTCGTGGGATTGGTGGTACTACGCCGAGAAGGTGCGTAAGCAGAAGTACAACCTCGACGAGGAGATGACCTCGCCATACTTCGCTCTCGACAATGTACGTCAGGGTGCATTCAACCTTGCAAATCGTCTCTATGGCTTGACATTCCGCCCTGTGGTTGTTCCGCAGTATCACAACGAATCGTCGGTTTACGAGGTTTTGGATAACGACGGTTCGCACCTCGGAGTACTCTACTTCGACTTCCATCCACGCGCAAGCAAGTCACAAGGTGCGTGGTGCGGTTACTTCCGCCGTCCAAGCTACGACCGCGAGGGTAAGCGCATCCATCCGGTTGTAAGCATCGTCTGCAACTTCACTCGTCCTTCGGGTGGCAACCCTGCGCTACTCTCGATAGATGAGGTATTGACTCTCTTCCACGAGTTTGGCCACGCTCTACACTTCCTCTTCTCGGATGTGCCATACAACGGATTGCTCGACGTCGAGGGCGACTTCGTGGAGCTCCCATCTCAGATTATGGAGAACTGGGCATTGGAGGAGGAGTTGCTCAAGACCTATGCTCTGCACCACCGCAACAACAACATCATCGGTAACCACCTCATCGACAAGATTCGCCGTAGCGCACAATTCAACCAGGGCTTCGCCACTACGGAGTTGCTCAGTGCTGCGCTTGTCGACTTGGATATCCACTCGCTCACGAAGTATGAGAAGTTGGATGTGGATGCGTTCGAGTATAACGCCCTCTACGAGAAGCGTGGTATGATTCACGAGATTGAGCCTCGCTACCACCTCACCTACTTCGCCCACATCTTCGCGGGCGGTTACTCGTCAGGCTACTACTTCTACACTTGGGCAGAGGTATTGGATAAGGATGCCTTCGCAGCATTTGCCGAAACGGGCGACATCTTCGACCGTCGCACCGCACAAGCACTCCGCAAGTTGCTCTCAAGCGGTGGCAAGAAGGATGGTATGACCCTCTACCGCGAGTTCCGAGGCGCCGAGCCGAGTCGCGAGCCATTGCTCAAGTCACGCGGATTGTGGAAAGAACCAGCACCCGAGACCGAGAACCCAAATATCGAATAATCGAAACCAATATTAATAATTAAACTTTATGAAAAAACTATTTTTTATTATGTCATTTGCAACACTTCTTGCATCGTGTGGCAACGATATGCCTGTAGCACAGTTGCCAGAGATTGACACCAACAATCCGTTGTTGGCAGAGTGGGATACCCCACACGCAACCCCTCCATTCGACAAAATCTCTATCTCGGACTACGAGCCAGCATTCGAGACTGCTATCGCAGTGAGCCGTGCCGAGGTGGATGCTATCATCAACAACCCAGCTAAGCCATCGTTCAACAACACCATCCTCGCACTCGAGAAGCAGGGTGAGTTGCTCGACCGCATCTCGTCAATCTTCTTCAACCTCAATGAGTGCAACACCTCGCCAGAGATGCAGGAAATTGCTATTCGCATCCAGCCTAAGTTGACCGAGCTCGGCAACGACGTATCGCTCAACCCTGAGTTGTTCAAGCGCGTAAAGGCTGTTTACGAGAATCCAGGATTGTTCCTCACAAAGGAGGATAAGAAACTCCTCGAGAACACCTACAAAAGTTTTGTTCGCAGCGGTGCAAACCTCGACGACGAGGCTAAGGAGTTGTATCGTCAGTACTCGTCGGAGCTCTCGCAGCTCACCTTGCAGTTTGGTCAGAACTCGTTGGCTGCAAACAACGCCTTCTCGCTCAACATCACCGACGCAAAGAAGGTTGCCGAGTTGCCTGACTTCGTAAAGCAGGGCTTGGCTATGGAGGCAAAGGCTCGCGGACAGAAGGGTTGGACTGTCACTTTGAAGGCTCCAAGCTATGTTCCTTTCGTAACCTACTCGTCACAGCGCGACTTGAAGGAGAAACTCTCGAAGGCTCGTAGCACCTGCGCTATCGGTGGCAAGTTCGACAACACCGAGAACATCCGCAAGATTACCACTTTGCGCCTCAAGATCGCTAACTTGCTCGGCTATGAGTGCTATGCAGACTACGTTCTCGACAACCGTATGGCAGAGAAGACCGAGGTTGTAAATTCGTTCCTCAACGAGTTGCTCACACAGACCAAAGAGTATGCCGATAAGGATTACCAGACCATCAACGAGTACGCTCACTCGCTCGGTTTCGAGGGCGACATCCAGGCGTGGGATTGGGCTTACTACAGCGAGAAGTACAAGAACGAGAAGTATGCCGTAAGTGATGAGGCTGTGAAGCCTTACCTCGAGCTCGAGAATGTTAAGCAGGCTGTATTTATGCTCGCAAACAAGCTCTATGGCTTGGAGTTCAAGCCAGCTGAGGGGGTTGCAACATACCACGAGGATGTTACTGCATATGAGGTTTCGGAGTCTAACGGCGAGCACCTCGCAATCCTCTACCTCGACTTCTTCCCACGCGACTCGAAGCGCGCTGGTGCTTGGATGACCGAGTTCCGCGGTGCTGAGGGCGACATTCGTCCTTTAGTTTCGCTTGTGATGAACTTCACAAAGCCAACTGAGACTATGCCATCGCTTATCACCTTCGACGAGTTCACAACCTTCCTCCACGAGTTCGGACACGCGTGCCACGGAATGTTGGCAAAGGGTAAGCACGGCTCGTTGAATGGTACAAACGTATTCCGCGACTTCGTTGAGTTGCCATCACAGATTTTGGAGAACTGGGCATTCGAGAAGGAGTACCTCGACCTTTGGGCTAAGCACTACCAGACTGGCGAGACTATGCCAGCAGAGTTAATCGAGAAGATTATCGCAGCGAAGAACTACTTGGCAGCCTATGCAAACGTACGTCAGGTGTCATTCGGTATGACCGATATGGCTTGGCACACTCTCAAGACCCCATACGAGGGTTGCATCATCGAGTTCGAGAAGAAGGCTATGGCACCTTCGCAGATTCTCCCAGTGGTGGAGGGCACTGCAATGTCACCAACCTTCGGTCACCTCTTCTCGGGCGGTTATGCTGCTGGCTACTATGGATATAAGTGGGCTGAGGTGTTGGCTGCTGACGGCTACTCGCTCTTCACCGAGAATGGCATCTTCGACAAGGCAACTGCCGCTAAGTTCCGCAAGTTGCTCCAGTCGGGCGGTACTGAGCACCCAATGGACTTGTACGTTGCATTCCGCGGTCACAAGCCACAGACTAAGGCTCTCATCGACCAGATGGGGCTCGGCAAATAATCCTTGACAGGATACACAAAAAAGGCAGACTTCAACGGTCTGCCTTTTTTTAGTATTGAGTCTTCAATTGTTCCT
>JAZQWU010000124.1:0-5539 GCA_045632505.1 Alistipes sp.
GCGTTCTTACCGAAGTGGCGCAAGTTATAGACAAACTGTACCATCACATAGCGACCAACCGTGCTATTGAGCACATTGCGAGTGAAGCCCGAGCCCACCGAGCGAGAGAAGGCTGTATTCTGATTGAAGATATCATTCACGCCTAACAAAATCTCGCCACGACGATTCTTGAACACCTGCTTGCCGAGGTAAAGGTTGCAGAGTATGTACTGCTCGTTATAGTCGTTCGAGAATCCGATATACTGGTGATAAGCGGCGTTGGCTGTGAGCGTGAAGCCTGGCCCGAAGATCCACTTAACCGATGCCGACGCAGTATGGCGGAAGTAGTTATTCATAACATTTTCGCCCGTATCGGTCACTGCAAGGCTATTCCACGCCTGATTGTAGGTACCACGCCACCCTATCGTAAAGTCTATATTCTCCGAGATATTGCTACCCAGAGCGAGTCGGAAAGTATAACCAACATTGCTCGCCTTGTTGATACTAAAGTTATGATTTGCAACATTCTGCAACAATTCTGCCTCCGTAGCACCGGCATCATATACCGCACTTGGCGTAACTGCATAGTGTACATTCGCTGACATATTCAGATTGCACTTCATAAAGGACAAAGGCACACCATACGACACGTTTGCTCGCACTGACCACATACCGCTGATATTCTCATAGGATGTAATCTGCGTAGGGCGATACGCCTTGCCTGTCTCGTTGGTTGGGATGATGATGCCATTCATCTCATCAGGCAAACGCCACCCCTTATCGTTATAGAGCGTAGAGCCTGAAATAGCATTTTGATAGTACTCACCACGAATCATAGCCATAAAGGTCTGCCCCTTCTCTGCCAACGAGAGGATATAGCGAATGCTTCCGCTATGCGAATACTCGGGTGATAGGTTGCTATTGCCCACGCTTATATTGCGCGGTGACGACACATCGAAGATGTTGTGCAACTGCGTTACACTCGGTGCATCAGAGTTTGAGCGGAACTGAATACGCAACGAGTTCTGCTTATTGAAGGCGTAGCGGAACATTGCGTGATACTGCAAACTATGATACTGCTTATCGACCAAGCTCGACGCATTTGCACCATTGGCGAAACTACCATTACGCGAAAGATTTTCGTAGGAGAGTCGCACAACAAATGTATTTCGCTTCTTCGAGTAGCGGATACCCGGACCAACACGATGAGTCAATGTATTGGTTGAAGAGGTTATCGAGAGTGCATCTATCGGACGTGTATAGTCGGGTACAAAATTATCTTCGGCATACCACGCAGACTGTTCCTTGCTTTGATTGCGGTATATCACATTATACTGCGCCATAAAAGTCCAATTACGAGCGATAGGTTCGTTGTAGTTGATGCCACCACGAAGATTATATGTATATGTAGGCACGTTGATATACTCGTAGATAGGCGCGAAGAGCAACGTATTCTCCCTCATATCGTGCCACGACTTTCCATCGCCAAAGTACTCGTCGTAGAGCGACTCATAGAGTGGCGACTCGAAAGGTATCGCATTGGCATTATTCTCCATAATCTGTCGTGTGGCACGATTGTCACGATAACCGGCACGAGCAGTAATTGTCATTGTGCGACCAGGAGCGCCCAGACGAAGACGATACTGCAAAAACTCGTTGGCATTGATGCCTCGCATACGATTCTCGCTCGAACGGGCACTATAAGCAAGCGAACGGAACGATATATCCTCCATACCTACGGTGTCGAGGTCGGTATCGTTATTCGAATATCCCTCCGAAATCGTTGTAGGGCGATGACCTTGATAGCTGAGTGTAGTACGAGAAGTCAGCTGCTGTGAACGCGAGATTTTCCAATCTAAACGAGCATTCAGGCGGTGATTGTTGTTTATTTTGTGCGACTCGGCAAGCGAATAGAGCGTTCCGTAAGGTGCAGGTGATTCGTACCACGTAGTACGTTCCGAATTGTTGCGAGTGTTCGTGTTGTTAAAGAAGTAACTACCTTGGAACTTCACATTCTTACGTCTACCCCACACTCCGTTATAGTTAAAGCCTACGGCATTTACGAGTGCCACGCCAGGCTGTGGGCGCACCATAAACTGATTGCTGCCTCCACCACGACCCGACGAGGAGACTCCTAACAAATCCTCAAACGAGAAGTTCTGCTCGTTGATATTATTGAAAAGTCCAATGAGCGATATCTTCTGTTTGTTGTGGAATGAGTTGATATTTCCACCTACCAAATATTTAGGATTGAACGAGACATTATCGGCCTCAGGTTGCCAGCCAAGACCTCCATAGACCTTTCCGAACTGGCCATTACGCATACTCTTCTTGGTCACGAAGTTCATAGCCTTGTAACTATCGCCATCGTCGATACCCGAGAACTCGGCCTCGTCACTCAACTTGTCAAAGACCTCGACTTTGTCGATAATCTCGGCGGGGATCGCCTTGATAGCCATAGTTACATCGTCGCCAAAGAACTCGTCGCCATCCACAAAGATCTTCTTAACCTGCTCACCTTGAACCTCGACTTTTCCCTCCTCGACTACTACACCCGGCATCTTCGAGATCAGTTTCTCGGCCTCGGCATCCTTCGTAGTCTTGAAAGCCGAAGCATTATATATTAAGGTATCGGCATTCTGTGTAGTGCGGAACTGATGCACCTCCTTAACCACCGCATCAATCTTTGTTGCCGACTCACGCATATAGACTTTACCCAAGTCCACGACCTTTGCATTAGCCTTGCAGGAGAACGTCTTGTCAGCATAACCGATGAATGATGCAGTAACCGAGTATTCACCCATAGCCACCGCAAACTCCATATATCCCCCTTTACCCGAGGTGTAGTAGCTCTTATCGGTAGGTTCGCTCTTTGGCGCAACCTCAACCACAGCCCCCTGCAGAGGTTGTTTGGTCTGCTCGTCAAGAATATAGAAGATAACCTTTGCTCGGTTTTGCGCCATAGCACCCACCGCGCAAAGGATAAATAGTGTAAATGTTAGAAGTCGTTTCATCTCTCGGTTATTGAATTTCCACATATACAAAGATAATCTAATTGAGTAAAAGTTAAAAATAATTCGGCGAAATGACCATTTCGAGAGGTGAAATGACCAAAGTGCATTATCCTGGAAACAAAAATCCCCCTCTTTTGCGAGGGGGATTTATTAGGGGTTTGTAACACACCCACGTATAATCAAAAGGGATAACCCTTTTAATTATGCTACTGCGTTCGAAATAAGGAATGTAGCTGCCACAGTCAAGATAGCGTACAACTCTGGGAACGCACCGAGGATGAGGGTCTTACCCATCACGTCGTGACCGTTACCGATTGCTGCGATACCGTTAGCACAAACCTTTGCCTGGTAGATAGCAGCAAAGAGGTTTACGATACCTACGAGAAGACCTGCACCAAATACTGCAGCTGCCTGGTACATAGAAATGTCAGCAGTCAAAAGGCCCTGCACCATAAAGAAACATACGAAACCGTACAAACCCTGCGAACCAGGAAGCGCCGAAAGAATCATATAGCTACCGAATGCGCTACTGTTCTTCTTCATTGCGCCAACTGCGGTCATACCGCAAATTGCTGTACCTACTGCCGAAGCAATACCTGCAACACCTACCATCAATACTACACCGAGGTAAGCCAAAATCAAAGCTGAAGTCATAATTGTAATTTGTTTTAATTAGTTTGTTAAAAAATATTGTTTTTTTTTAAATTTACTTTTTCAAAGGCTCGAATGAACGTGTTGTCATCTCGAAACCTGCATTTTTGTAGAACTCCACAAAGGTCAAACGCATTGGGTGCACGAACGACGAAATCGACGACATAAAGAGGTTGATACCGTGTCCGATAAGCAAGATTGCCGCAGCACCAATAATCTGGAAGATGGTACCAACGCCGAACTGCTCAATACCTGCATCAAGACCTGTAAGTCCCAAAGCCAACGAGTTGAACACCTGTGCCAACACACCGCCCGACAAACCGATAGCGAAGAGTCGGATATACGAAAGCACGTCGCTCAACAAGCCTGTTATATTATTATAGGTATCCCACAATCCCGAAGCGACATTCATCACTGGGTTGCGCTTCACGTCGTTCAACGGGAGCATCAGCAATGCACCGATGCCGAGAGCGACATAGAACGCTACAGACGATGTTGTGAAACCTGGAATTACCCAGCTTGGGTTGAGTATCTGCAAACCGCCAGCGAGGCAGCCCGACACGAGTACGATAAACCAGCCGAGTTTGCCAAACACCGTAGTAATGCCGAAGTGGCGAGCCTTAAATACGATGTCGAGCAACATACCCACAATAATCTGGAACACTCCGAGTGCCAACGACCAAGTGAAGAACTTACCCTGGAAGTCGAGGAACGGAACTGGGCAGTCAGCCATATTCTCATATCCCATCAACTGAGGGATGCTCATACCGAACAACGAGCCGGTGTACAAACCAAACAAGGTTGTTGCACCACCGCAAATCATTGTAAGGCAAGCCGCCTGGCGCAAGCCCTTACCACCCTTCAGCGCAAGCATAATACCTGCGAGAAGGAGTATCGAGCCATATCCTGCATCGTTCAAGCAAATCGCGAAGAAGAGCATATAGAACGGTGCGAAGAATGGAGTCATATCCAAAGTTCCATACTTAGGGAGCGCGTACAAGCCTCCAATCATCTCGAACAGACGCGCAAAGCGGTTATTCTTCAACTTAACTGGAGTGTCGTCCTCTGGAGTTGGATTTTCCTTGATATAGACAACATTAGGAAAGTCGTTCAACGCAGCATCCACCTGCTCCGAGGTAGCCTTCTCGGCCCAGCCCTCCATTACGAGAAGCATACCCTCGGCAGCCTTCTCGGCGGTAGCCTCGATGCGAACATCCTGCATAGCGCACTTGAGCGAAGCAAGTTCTGCCTCAATCTCCGCCTTTGCATCGGCTACTGCGCTAATCACTGCATACTGCTCGCTGATGATAGACTCATTCTTCTCAATCTGCGCCTTGGTGGTGGCATTGTCCTGAACTGGAGCCTTCTGCTCCTGAGCATCGATAGCGATAGACTCGCTACCATCGCCAATTACCACGAAGCGCACCTGCGAGCCATCGTCAGCCACAACTGCGATATTCAAGGTCTCGCCCCACTCCTCCGAAATCTTCTCAAAGGAAGCGCGCTGTGCGGTGAAGTAGCGAAGCACTACCCCACTCTCAGCCAACTTGGCGAGTGTTGCGCAATCGAAATCACCCCAAGGCAACCACTCGTCGAGCAACTTCTCGAGACGAGCATTCTCCGACTTTGCAGAGGCGATAGTAGCCTGTGCCGACTGGTAAACCTCGAAAGCCTTGCCCGACTCTACAGCCTTCGCTCCAGCAACATAGTTGTCGCTCGCAACGAACTGCTCGAGTGCGCTCAACGCCTTGCTACGGCTATCAATAGCGGAAACGAGTTCTCTATCCTTCTCGGTTGGCTCCCAACCCGAGGTGGTAATATCGACCATACCCAACTCACGCAAACGCTCGATAAAACGCTCGCGCTCTGCCGAGAACAGAACGATATTGTATTTC